>NZ_JBMNDR010000059.1:0-58040 GCF_052543235.1 Streptomyces sp. SAS_272
GGCGGCGCCCAGCGCGTGCAGCGGGGCGTCGCGGTAGAGGTCGAGAGCCTCTTCGGGGGTGATCCGCCCACCGGCGGCGGCACGGTCGAGGACGGACTGAAGTTCGGCCTTCTCGGTCACCGGGAGCGTCCCTTTCGTCAAGGGTTGTGGACAGACCGAGCCAGCCTACGCCAGGCCTCCCGGCGCCCCGACCTCAGGCCGCGTACGCGCCGACCAGCAGCCCGGCGAGCGTGCCCACGAGCATGAACGGCCCGAAGGCGATGAGTGTCCCGCGTCTTCCCCGCCCCACGACGAACAGCACGCCGCCGTACAGCGCGCCGAACAGGAACGCGGCGAACGTGCCCAGCATGACGGTCGGCCAGCCGTACCAGCCGAGGACGGCGCCCATGCCGAGCGCGAGTTTCACGTCGCCGAAGGCCATGCCGCCGGGGTTGACGAGGTGCAGCACGAGGTAGCCGGCGCCGAGGGCGAGCGCGCCCAGCAGGGCCGTCGTCCAGTCCCCGGCGTGCTCGGGGAGCAGCGCGGCCAGGCCCAGCAGGGCGAGGGCGGCGACCGCGAGCGGGAGGGTCAGCGGGTCGGGCAGCCGCCGTACCCGAACGTCGACGACGGCCAGCAGCACCCCGACCGGCGCGAGCGCCAGCCACACCACCGACTCGGGCCGCACACCGGTCGCCATGGCGAGCGCGGCGCACAGCAGCGCGGTGAGGGCGGGGAGGAGAAGGGCGCCGGGGGCGACGGTGGCGGCGCAACGGCGGCAGTGGGCGCGTCCGAGCCAGCCCCGGAACGGATGGCCGGCCGGGCAGGCCGCCCGCCAGCCGCCGACCGTTTCCCACTCTTCCTGCCCGCCCGGCGCTCCCGTCCCGCCCGGTGCTCCCGTCCCGCCCGGTGCTCCCGGCGTTCCCGGTGCTCCCGGTGCTCCCGGCGCTCCCGGCGCTCCCGGCGCTCCCGGCGCTTCCTGCCCCGCCTGCTCGTCGCTCTCGTCCGCCGTACCCCGCTCCGCGGTCTGCTCCTGCCGTTCCGGGGCATTCTCGTCCCGTTCGGCGGCCTGCTCATCCGGTGCGGCGGCCTGCTCACCCGGTTCCGCGGTCTGCTCGTCCGATTCCGCGGTCTGCTCGTCCTGTTCCTCCTCCGGCGGCACGGAGAAGCGGTACGCGGCGCGCGGCAGCAGCGCCCCTGTCACCGCGCCCCACAGCGCGGCGGCGGCGGTCAGTGTCAGGTCGCTGGGCGGTGTGGTCATCGTCAGAGATCGTAGGGAAAAGGGAGAGACAGAGGAGAGACGAGGGAGGCCGGAACGGTCGGCACGACGCCGTCCGCTCCGCCTCTCCGCCTCCCGGGGCCGCTATTCGACCTTCGACATCCGTGCGACCGGGTTGCCCTCCGCCGCGCTCTCGGAGGTGTAGGTCAGGTCGTCGCCGGTCGGCGTGAGCCGGATCGGGTGCGGCTTCGGATTGCAGCCGCCGTGGTTGTTCGCGGCGCCCACGGACGTGGCGACGACCTCCTTCGCCGTCACCTGCTTCAGCGTCAGGACGTCGACGCAGACGCCGCCGAGCACGTCCGTCTGCCGCAGCTCCCCCAGCTTCCCGCCCACGACCGCCTTTTGGACCGTCACCCGGAACGTGCCCATCGGGAGGGCCCCGTCGAGGCCGCTGCCCTGCCCCTCCCAGGTGCCGATGTACCGGGCGGGAAGCGCTGAGGCCGACGAGCCGCCGGTGGCGCCGGGACTCGCCGCGGGCGACTGCCCCTCGGTGGCGCCGGGGGTCGCCGCGGCCGTCGGCGCCGGGGAGTTCGCGTCGCTGCCGGCCTCGGTGTCCTGGCCGCCGTCGCCCGGCAGCAGCCGGAACACCAGCACCGAGCCGACCGTCACCGCCGCCATCGCGCCCGCTACCGCCAGCGCGACGGTGCAGCTCAGCCGGCGTCCGCGGCCGCCCTCGCCGGGCGTCGCGCTGCCCGCCACGGTGACCGAGAGCCGGCCGCGACCGTCGGAACCTCCGGTGTGTCCGGAACCTGCGGTGCGTCCGGCGCGTTCGGCCTCGTCGGCCGCAGGCTCGGCGTCCCTCGGCGTGGGCACGGGCGGGACCACGAGCCCGGCAGCCGAGCGGTCGGCCCGGTCCGCCGGAGTCGCCGGAGTGCCCGGAGCCGCGGGGATCACGTCCATCACCGGTGGCGGCCCGAACACCCCCAGCGAGGCTGGCGGCTCGCCCGCCGGGGCCCTGCCCGAGGCCGCTCCCACGGGCTCCCCCGACGCCATCGCCGCGCTGCCGAACCCCACCGGACCGGACGCGGCGGGCTCCGCGCCGGCGTGCGTCCCCTCCAGGTTCAGCAACTGGACGGCGCTGCGCCCCAACTGTTCCACCAGCGCTCCCGGCAGCCAGCCGTCCGCCACCAGCCGGGCCGCGCCCTCGGGCCCGAGGCGCCGGGCCACCTCCTCAGGGGACGGCCTCGCTGCCGGGTCCTTGACGAGGCACGCCTCGGCGACCGCCCGCAGTTCACCGCGCAGCCCGCCCTCCGGCGGGCCGAGCTCCGGTTCCTCGTGGACCACCTTGTAGAGGAGCGCGGCCGACGAGTCACCGGGGAACGGGGACCGTCCGGTCGCCGCGTACACCAGTACCGCGCCGAGGGAGAAGACGTCGGCGGCGCCGGACGCGCCCCTGCCGAGGATCTGTTCCGGGGCCATGTAGCCGGGCGAGCCGACCGAGACGCCGGTCGAGGTGAGCGAGGCGGTGCCGTCGGTCGCGCGGGCGATGCCGAAGTCGATCAGCAGCGGGCCGTCCACGGTCAGCAGCACGTTGGACGGCTTGACGTCCCGGTGCACCAAACCCAGTCCGTGCACCGTGCCGAGGGCCTCCGCCAGGCCGGCGCCGAGCACGCGCACGGAGTGCTCGGGCAGCGCCCCGCCCGACGCGACGGCGGCGGCCAGGGACGGTCCGGCCGCGTAGCCGGTGGCCACCCAGGGGACCGTGGCCTCCGGGTCCGCGTCCAGGACCGGTGCCGTCCACGCCCCGCCGACCCGCCTCGCGGCCTCGACGTCGCGCCGGAAGCGGGCGCGGAACTCCTCGTCGAGCGCGAGGTGCGGATGCACGATCTTCACGGCCACCGTGCGGCCGCCCGCGCTGCGGCCGAGGTAGACCCGGCCCATGCCGCCGGAACCCAGTCGGCCGAGCAGCCGGTAGGGCCCGACCGTCGTGGGTTCACCGTCTCCGAGCGGCTGCATCGGCGCCACCCCCTCCCCCGTCAGGACTCCGTAGGAGACTACGCAGATCGGGGCCGGAGCAGTTCCACCCTGACGTCAGCCGGGAAGCCCGTGGTCGGGCCGACGCGGCGGGCGAACTCCGTGACGGCCTCCAGCTGGGGCGCGCCGAAGCGGAAGTCGAGGGTGGTGAAGTACCGCTCGAGGACGTCTTCGTCGAACTCCTCCCAGCGGGCCGCCTGCTCGGCGACCTTGCCGACCTCCTCCAGGGAGAGGTTGCGGGAGTCGAGGAACGCCTGGTGGACCTGGCGGGTCAGGACGGGCTCGCGCTCCAGGTAGTCGCGCCGGGCCGCCCACACCGCGAAGACGAAGGGGAGTCCGGTCCACTCCTTCCACAGCCGGCCGAGGTCGTGCACCTCCAGGCCGAACCGTGGTCCGTCCAGCAGGTTCGCGCGCAGCGCCGCGTCGCCGATGAGGACGGCGGCCTCGGCCTCCTGCATCATCAGGCTGAGGTCGGGCGGACAGGTGTAGTAGTCCGGCCGGACTCCGAAGCGGTCGGCCAGGAGCAGTTGCGCGAGGCGCACCGAGGTCCGGGAGGTCGAGCCGAGGGCGACCCGGGCGCCGTCGAGCTGGTCCAGCGGGACCTGCGAGACGATCACACAGGACATCACCGGGCCGTCGCAGCCCACGGCGATGTCGGGGAAGGCGACCAGGTCGTCGGCGTTCTTCAGGAACTCGACGAGGGTCACGGGCCCGATGTCGAGATCGCCCCGCACCAGCTGCTCGCTGAGCTTCTCCGGGGTGTCCTTGGTCAGGTCGAAGTCGAGGAGCGTGCCGGTTCTCGCGAGCCCCCAGTAGAGGGGCAGGCAGTTGAGGAACTGGATGTGGCCGACGCGCGGCCGGGTGCGAGAATTGTCCACATCGCGAGGCTAGACCCCGTCGGGTACGCTGCGGACTCCGACCCCCGAGTCAACCCCTTTCATGGATCTTCAAACGTCCGAGTGACGTGATCTTGACCTCTATTGCTTTCGGCTGCCCACATGCTACGCTCGCCGCAAGTTGCAGTTTGGTTTCCCTTGCAGTACAGAGCCTGCGGAGCATGTAACCGCGGGCTCTCGTCGTTTTCAGACGTATGCAGTTGTGCGGCACTTGCTTTCACGCTTGCAGGGTTCTGGAGCAGGGCAACCCTTTGGGCCCAAGGAGGGCTTATGGCTACCGGAACCGTGAAGTGGTTCAACGCCGAAAAGGGCTTTGGCTTCATCGCCCAAGAAGGCGGCGGCCCCGACGTCTTCGTCCACTACTCCGCGATCAACGCGCAGGGCTTCCGCTCGCTCGAGGAGAACCAGCAGGTCTCCTTCGACGTGACGCAGGGCCCGAAGGGTCCCCAGGCGGAGAACGTCACCCCCGTCTGAGTCTCCACACCCTGAGATCGCAAGTCTGAGAGCAGTACCCAAGGAGCCCTGTGCCGTTCGGCACGGGGCTCCTGCCTTTGCCCCCGATGTCGGTCGGGCCTCCTAGGCTCCCCACCCATGACCGACACGGACACCCACGCCCACACCGACACCGACACCACGAAGCCCGAGCCCTCCCCCGCTCCCGGGTTCGTCGCCACCACCCGTGCGTTCTACGACGCCGTCGCCGAGGACTACGCCGAGCGGTTCCGTGACGACCTCGCCGCGCGACCGCTCGACCGGGCCGTGCTCACCGCCTACGCCGAGCTCGTCGGGGCCGGCGGCCGGGTGGCCGACCTGGGCTGCGGTCCCGGCCGGACCACCGCACGGCTCGCCGCGCTCGGGCTCGACGTGTCCGGGCTCGACCTGTCGGAGTCGATGCTGGCGATCGCCCGGCGCGAGAACCCGGGGATCCGCTTCGAGCAGGGCTCGATGCTGGAGCTCGACTTCCCCGACGGAGCCCTGGCCGGAGTCGTCTCCTTCTACTCGTCCATCCACACCCCGCTGGACGAACTGCCCGCGCTCTTCGCCGGATTCCACCGCGTGCTGGCCCCGGGCGGGCACCTCCTGCTGGCCTTCCAGGTCGGCGACGAGCCCCGGCACTACGACCGCCCCTGGGGTCACCCGGTCGCCATCGACTTCGAGCGCCGGCGTCCGGAGACGATGGCCGGGCTGCTGACCGCGGCCGGCTTCGCCGTGCTGTCGCGCACGGTGCGGGAGCCGGACGCGGACCTCGGCGAGCCGACCGCCCAGGCGTTCCTGATCGCGCGCAGGCCCCCGAAGACCGCGCCCGCCGCCCCCGAGATCGGTCCGGACGCCTAGGGCGTGTTTCGAAAGCAGCGTCGTCTGCCCGAAGGGCAGACGCTCGTGATCAATACGCCTGGAGCACCCCGGCGAGATCGAGGGCCGCGATGTAGCCGAAGGTCATCGCGGGGCCGATCGTCGAACCGGCGCCCGCGTAGCTGTGACCCATGACCGCCGCGCTGGCGTTGCCTGCGGCGTACAGCCCCGGGATGACCGAGCCGTCGGGTCGCAGCACGCGGGCACGGGCGTCGGTGCGCAGGCCGCCCTTCGTGCCGAGGTCGCCGGGGACGATGCGGAAGGCGTGGAAGGGAGGCAGCCACAGAGGGGCGAGGCAGGAGTTCGGGAGGACTCCCGGGTCCGTGTAGTAGTGGTCGTACGCGCTGTCGCCCCGCCCGAAGTCGGTGTCGTCGCCCCGGAGCGCGAGCGTGTTGAAGCGGTCGACGGTCGCTCGCAGGGCGGGCCCCGGAACGCCGATGGCGGCGGCCAGGGCGTCCAGGGACCAGGCCTTGTGCGCGGCCCCCGAGCTGTACCAGTCGGCCGGGAACGGCAAGGTCGGCGCCACGTCCTTGAACAGGTAGCGGTTGCGGTAGTTCTGGTCGGTGATCAGCCAGGCCGGGATCGCGCGGTCGGTCGGGTTCTGGTCGTACATGGTGTGGACGACGTCGCCGTAGGGGGCGGCCTCATTGACGAAGCGGCGGCCGGCCCCGTTGACCAGGAGTCCGCCGGGGAGGGTGCGCTCGGCGAGGCAGAACCAGGGCTGCCCGGGGAGCGGGATCGCCGGGCCCCACCAGGCGTCGTCCATCAGGGCGAGGTCGGCGCCGAGCCGCTGTCCCGCCCGGATGCCGTCCCCGGTGTTCTCCTTCGCGCCGACGCTCCACTCGGTGCCGATCGGCTGACGTTGGTACCGGGCCCGCATGGCCGCGTCGTGCTCGAAACCGCCGGAGCCGACGACGACCCCGCGCCGGGCCCGGACCAGGCCGGGCGCGCCGTCGCGGGTGACCACCGCGCCGACGACGGCTCCGCCTTCGACGTGCAGGTCGGTCAGCGGACTGGAGAGCCAGACCGGCACTCCGGCGGCGCGCAGCCCGAGCCGCAGGCCGCCCGCCAGGGACTGGCCCATGGTCAGCGGTTTCTGTCCGAGGAGCGCGGCCTTCGTGCCCCGGGCCAGGCACTCGGCGGCGACGGCCGCGCCCCGCACGCTGACAGCGGTCAGGTTGAGCCACTTGTAGTCGGCGCTGAAGACCACCATCCCGGCCGGCACCTGGAGGTACGAGGGGTTGAGGCGGGCCAGGTCCGCGCCGAGGAGGTTTCCGTCGAGCTGGTCGGGCTCGACGGAGCGGCCGCCCGGGAGACCTCCGGGAAGCTCGGGGTAGTAGTCGCTGTAGCCCTCCATCCAGCGGAAGCGCAGCGGGCTGTGGGCGATGACGGAGGCGAGCATCGCCGGACCGTGCGCGAGGAAGGCGCGCTGCCGGTCGGCGGGGACCTCCGGGCCGACGACCGCGGCGAGGTAGGCGGCGGCTTTCGCGGGGGTGTCGGGGACGCCCGCCGCGAGGATCACCGGGTTGTTCGGGATCCAGATCCCGGCGCCGGACCGGGCGGCCGAGCCCCCGAAGGTCGCCGCCTTCTCGACCACCACACAGCTCAGCCCCTGCCGGGCGGCGGTCAGCGCGGCGGTCATCCCGGCCGCGCCGGAGCCGACCACGACGACGTCGTACGTGCCGAGGAGGGGCAGGTCGGCGGCCCGGGCACCCTGTTGCACCCCCGTGGCGACAGCGAGCCCGGCACCGGCGGCTCCGGCCAGCAGATGTCTTCGGGAAGGGGATCCGGTCATGTCGACTCCAGCCCAGACGGAACGCGCGAGAACCGGGAATGTCGCGCGGGGGTCTTGGGAAGTCAAGGGCCACTACGTCCCTCCCGCCCACGCCATGGGCGCCCTTCCTCGCTCACGGCGTGGGCTGATCACTGCGGGGACGGATCAGGCCTTGCCGCAGGACCATGCGCCGAACAGGCCCCACTCACCGGAGCTGTACTCGCCCAGGCCCGCCTGGATGCACACGCCCGTGCCTTCGTCGTACTTCTTGTTCACCGACTTCGTGGAGCCGTTCTTACCCGGGTTCCAGATGGTGAAGTCGTAACCGCCGTCGGACTTGTACGGGGCGACGTCCACCTTGAGGACCGCGGACATCTCGTCGGCGCACACGTCCTTGATGTGGAACCATTCGCCCTCGGCCTCGAAGGTGCCGACCGAACTGGCGGAGCAGGTGTCCTTCTTGCTCTGGCCCCAGGAGGTGGCGTTCGTGCCGGCCAGAGCAGGCGAGTTGGCCAGCGCGACCAGCGCCGCGGCCGCGACCACGATGCCGCCGGCACGGAACTTGTTCATGAGATACCCCCGAGGGAAGCGATCCGGAACGGGTTGTTCGACCCGCGTGGATCACGCTAGGGCGCGCTTCCCCTGCGGGACCATGGTGCACAGTGGCCACTTCGGTCCGAGAGGTGTGCACGGTGATCAGTCGCGATGAGCGCGTGCACGATGTCGTGGAGGCCGGACCCGGTCGTCAACAGGTCGCGGTTGAGGAGGCGTTCGGCGGTGCGCAGCCGGGCCCGTACCGTGTTGCGGCTCACGGACAGGGCTTCGGCGGCCCGTTGGGCGTCGGTGTTGTGGCCGACCCAGGTACGTAAGGTGGCGTGAAGGTCGCGGTGGGCGGCCTCACCGAGGGGTTCGAGGAACCCCGTCGCCCAGTCGACGGCGGGCTCGCTGCTCAAGAGGTGGGCGAGGGACGGCGCGCCCGAGGCTGCCGCCTCGGCGCCTGGCTCCGAAGGGAGGGCGTTGGAGGCCAGGGCCAGGGCCAGGTCCAGTGCGGCGCGGACGCGGACCTCGCCCAGGTCGGCCTGCAGGGCCCGTTCGGCCCGGCCGCAGTGCGCGGTGACGGTGGTGCGGCTGATACCCAGAAGACGGGCCACGGCGGAGCGGGGAAAGGCCACGGCGAGACGGGTGACGTCCTGGGTGATCTTCGCTTCGCCGAGCAGCGGCTCGACGTGCGCACGGGCCCAGGACAGGGCCGCCGGTCTGGGCAGCAGGGGCAGCAGCGACGGGCTGCCGTGGTAGACGGCCAGGCGTTCGGGGGAGTTGCGGGCGACGGCGAGGGCGTGCACCGCCTCCCCGTACGCCGCAGCCGTGGCGGCGATCGGATGGGGCCTGCTGACGCCGAGCGCGTAACCGCGGTTCTCGCGAACCAGCCTGCGCAGCACGCCCGCCAACCGGTCGTCCAGGCCCCCGCTGCCTTCGCCGTCTCGCTCCCGCTCGGCGATCGGGCAGATCAGGTGGTCCAGGAAGGCCGGGCAGTGCACCATGAGGCCGACGCCGTGATAGCCGGAGGCGTCCTGGAAGGCACTGGCCAGCCGGTCCCGGTCGGCGGGCGGGCAGTGCAGCAGATGGACTCGGACGCGTTCGGCGTCCAGGAGCGGCGGGACGTCCCGGTGGGTCATGCGACGGGCCAGGGTGACGTCCCCGGTCATGAGGGCGGTCAGCACGGCGAAGCGCAGGGCGCGTGCCTTCTCCTCATAGCCGCGGGCGCTGTGGTCGGCCCTGCGCGCCTCGCCGAGCAGGTGCAGCAGGCCGCCGGCCCGGGATACGAGAGCAGCCGCCTCACGGGACCGTCCGGCCGCGCCGACGGTGACGAGGACCGGACGCGGAGCCTGTCGGCCGCAGGCTTCGAGGTGTACCTCCAGGTCGCCGTGGCGGGCGGTGGCTGCGCCGAGCCGACCGTCGGCGAGCCGCACCAACCGCTCCCCCAGCGCCTCGACGGCCTCATGGGGGAAGCCGTCGGTGGCCGCCTCGATCCGGCCGCCGGGGCAGACCCAGGCCACGGCGGTCGCCGTACGCCGCCCGAGCCAGTCCAGTACGTCTGCCGGGGACGCGCGGCGTTGGACCACTCGCAGCAGCTCGTCGATCCCCTGCTCCCACCCCAACTCGCCCACTGCTCAACCGCTTTCCGTCGTCGGTGACGCGTCAGGACGCAGGAAACCACACGTTCATCTCTCGTACGGTTATTCGACCTCGGCCGCGAAGTGACGCAGGACCGCCTCACGGCGGAGTTTCATCGACGACGACGTTCGTACGTGCCGAGGAGGGGCAGGTCGGCGGCTGCCGCGGTCCACTGCACGGCGACGACGGCGAGCCCGCCTCCCGCGGCCGCGCCGAGCACCCTTCTGCGCGAGGGACGGCTGAGCGACGGTGCGCTCTCGGGTGGTCTCACAGGGTCCGCGCTCGTGGTCATGGCCACTCCAGCCCGCCGGGAACTCATGGATGGATTCGGGTGCGGAGACCGGAATGTCGCGCGAGGGTCTTGTGAAGTCAAGGGCCGTGCAGCGGAGTTCACCGCCGGCTTTACTCGGAGACACGCGCTGTGGAGTACGGCTAGCGTGTCCGGGTGATCGATGACACCGTGCGACTGCGCCCCGTCCGCGAGGACGATCTGCCGATGCTGGAACAGTTCATGCTCGACCCCGAGGCGGCCGGGACGTTCTCGTGGTTCGGCTGGACGGACCCCGGGCGCATGCGGCGGCGCTGGGCCGAGAACGGGATGCTCTCCGTCGACGGGGGCCAGTTGATGGTGACGTCCGGCATGGAACCGCTCGGCTTCGTGGCCTGGCGCAGGATCGTCACCGTGGCCCACTCCTCCTACTGGAACATAGGCATCCAACTGCTGCCGCGGGCGCAGGGACGCGGGGTCGGCACCCAGGCCCAACGCCTCCTGGCCCGCTACCTGTTCGCGCACACGCCCGCCGTGCGGATCGAGGCGCACACCGATGTGGAGAACATCGCCGAGCAACGCGCGCTGGAGAAGGCCGGTTTCACCCGCGAGGGCGTGCTGCGCAGCGTCGTGTTCCGCGACGGGCGCTGGCGCGACAGCCTGTCCTACAGCGTGCTGCGGGACGACGCCCCCTGAGCGGGCACGCGTCCCTGGGGTACGCGCCCTGAGGGGGCACGCGCCCCTGAGGGGCACGCGCCCTGATCGGGCGGCGGTCCCCTCGGCCCGGTCCGTTCGATCCGGCCTGTTCCGTCGATCCAGCCTGTCCGGCCGATCCGGCCTGTCCCCTCGATCCGGCCGATCCGGCCGATCCGGCCGAGGTCACCTCTCGTAGAGCCCCTCCACCTGCTCCGCGAAGTCCCGGAGGACCGCCTCGCGGCGGAGTTTCATCGACGGGGTGAGGTGGCCGGCCTGTTCGGTGAAGTCGGTCGGCAGGATGACGAAGCGGCGGATCGACTCGGGGCGGGAGACCAGCTTGTTGGCCTCGTCGACCGCCCGCTGGAGCACCGCGTCGAGTTCCGCGTCGCCGATCAGCAGTTCCGCCGGCACCGGGTGCTTGCCGTTCATGTGCCGCCAGTGGGTGAGGCCGTCGGGGTCGAGGGTGAGCAGGGCGGAGACGTAGGGGCGGCCGTCGCCGAGGACCATGGCCTGGGAGATCAGGGGGTGCGAGCGCAGCCAGTTCTCCAGCGGCGCGGGGGCGACGCTCTTGCCGCCGGCCGTGATGATCATCTCCTTCTTGCGGCCGGTGATCGTCAGATAGCCCTCGTCGTCGAGGGCGCCGAGGTCGCCGGTGGCGAGCCAGCCGTCGGGGGCGGCGGGGACCACTCCGCCGGCCGCCGGGTCCCAGTAGCCGCGCAGCACGTGGTCGCCGGCGATGAGGATCTCGCCGTCCGCGGCGATGCGGATCTTCGTGCCGGGAAGCGGCCAGCCGACCGTGCCCAGACGGGGTTTCATCGGTGGGGTGACCGTGGACGCGCCCGTGGTCTCGGTGAGGCCGTAGCCCTCGTAGATCTCGATGCCCGCGCCGAGGTAGAAGGCGGAGAGGCGCCGGCCGAGGGGGGAGCCGCCGCAGATGGCGTGGCGGACCCTGCCGCCCATCGCGTTGCGGATGCGGCGGTAGACGAGCGGGTCGTAGAGGGCGCGGGCGGCGCGCAGGGTGGCCCCCGGGCCGGATCCCGCGCCGGTCTTCTGCGCCTCGACGGCCTCGCCGTAGCGGCGGGCCACGCCCACGGCCCGGTCGAAGGAGGACAGCTTGCCGCCCGCCTCGGCCTTCGCCCGGGCGGTGTTGAAGATCTTCTCCAGCATGTAGGGGATGGCCAGCAGACAGGTGGGTCTGAAGGCCGCCAGGTCCGGCAGGAGCTGGTCCGCCTTGAGGCTCGGGGCGTGACCGAGGCGGACGCGGGCGCGGATGCAGGCGATGGCGACCATCCGGCCGAAGACGTGCGACATGGGGAGGAAGAGGAGGACGGAGAGCTCGTCGTCGTTCTTGGCCTTGAAGACCGGGTAGAGGAGTTCGATCGCGTTGTCGACCTCGGCGAAGAAGTTGCCGTGGGTGAGCGCGCAGCCCTTGGGCCGGCCGGTGGTGCCGGAGGTGTAGATGAGGGTGGCGAGCGTGTCCGGGACGAGCATGCCGCGGCGGATCTCGACCTCGGCGTCCGGCACCCGCTCGCCCGCCTCGATCAGCCGGTCCACGTGGCCCTTCTCCATGACCCACATGTGCTGGAGGTCGGGCAGCCGGTCGCGTTCCGGGCCGAGGGCCGCGGCCTGGCCGGCGGTCTCGGTGACGAGGGCGACCGCGCCGGAGTCCTGGAGGATCCAGCGGGTCTGGAAGACCGAGGAGGTCGGGTAGACGGGCACGGTGACCAGGCCGGCCGCCCAGGCCGCGAAGTCGAGCAGGGTCCACTCGTAGGTCGTGCGGGCCATGATGGCGATCCGGTCGCCGGGCGCCAGCCCCTCCGCGATCAGCCCGCGGGCCACGGCGTGGACCTGCGCGGCGAAGCGTTCCGCCGTGATGTCGGTCCAGTGCCCGTCCGGTCCCCGGCGGCTGAGGACCACCGACTCGGGGACGGCGGCCGCGTTGTCGTAGGGCAGGTCGGCGAGCGAGCCGTACGTCACCGGGCGGGCGAGGGCCGGCAGGGAGGCCTCCCGTACGGCGCCGTCCAGTCGTCGCGTCTCGGGTTCCACAAGGACGGGAGGGGCGTCAGGGTCGGCGTAGGCCGAGCCGGCGGCTGAGTACGGGGTGGACACGGGCGGCTCCCTGGGCGTGCAGCGAAGAAACTGCTTGCTGCATGACGTACGTGCTTCGCGCACCGACGCGTTCAACCGGGATGCCCCCTATGAAAGGGGTTACCGCCAGTTAGGTAGGGGATCGTACGGCGCTCACATGTGGGGCTTGTGCGTGTTCCGGGATGTTCCGGGGTCGGGTCTGTGCAATCTCGGGGTGTATGTGAGGAATCTTCAGGTTTGCCACGGCTTCATCGGGATTCATCCGCCTTCGGTTTTCACGCCCGCTCCAGGATCGCCGTCACTCCCTGACCACCCGCCGCGCAGACGGAGATCAGACCGCGCGAGGGGCCGTGCTGCTCGGTGAGCAGCTTGGCGAGCGTCGCGACGATGCGGGCGCCGGTCGCCGCGAAGGGATGGCCGGTGGCGAGCGAGGAGCCGGCGATGTTCAGCCGGTCCCGGTCGACCGGGGCGAGGCCCTGCTTCTCCCAGGCCGCCAGCGTCGCCAGCACCTGGGAGGCGAAGGCCTCGTGGACCTCCACCAGGTCGAAGTCCTCCATGCCCAGTCCGGCCCGTTCCAGCATCCGCGGGACGGCGTACGCGGGAGCCATCAGCAGACCGTCGCCGGTTCCGCTTCCGCCGTCGGCCGCGTCGCCGCGCACGAAGTCCACGGCCGCCGTCTCGTAGGCCGTCAGGTAGGCGAGCGGCTCCAGACCGCGGGCCTCGGCCCACTCCTCGGAGGCGAGGAGGACGACCGCGGCGCCGTCCGTCAGCGGCGTCGAGTTGCCTGCCGTCATGGTGGGTTCGGGGCCGTCGACGCCGAACACCGGCTTCAGCCGGGCCAGTTTCTCGACGGTGGAGTCCGGCCGCAGGTTCTGGTCGCGGGCCAGGTCGTGGAACGGGACGACGAGGTCGTCGAAGAAGCCGCGCTCGTAGGCGGCCGCGAGGCGCTGGTGACTGGCGGCCGCCAGCGCGTCCTGGGCCTCACGCTCGACGCCCCAGACGCGGGCGGTGACCGCGGCGTGCTCACCCATGGACAGACCCGTGCGCGGTTCGGCGTTGCGCGGGATCTCGGGGATCAGATGGGAGGGGCGGATCTGCGCGAGCGCCTTGAGGCGGGCTCCTGTCGTCTTCGCGCGGCGGGCCTCCAGGAGGATGCGCCGCAGCCGGTCGTTCACGCCCAGCGGCGCGTCGCTCGCGGTGTCCGCGCCGCCCGCGATCGCCGAGTCGGTCTGGCCGAGGGCGATCTTGTTGGCGGCGGCGATCACGGCCTGCAGGCCGGTGCCGCAGGCCTGCTGGACGTCGTAGGCGGGGGTGCGGGGGTCGAGCCTCGAGCCGAGGACGGTCTCGCGGGCCAGGTTGAAGTCACGGCTGTGCTTGAGGACGGCCCCGGCGACCAGCTCGCCCACCACGCCGGGGACGTCGAGGGCGTACCGGCTCACCAGCCCGTTCACCGCCGCCGTCAGCATCTCCTGGTTGGAGGCGGTGGCGTAGGGGCCGTCGGAGCGTGCGAAGGGGATGCGCGAGCCGCCGACGATCGCGACCCGTCGGGCGCGCGGGGGCTCGGAAGGAGTCCGGAGCGAGGGCTCCACCAGCTTCAGCCGTGACGGCTCCGAAGGACTCATCTCGACCTGCTCCTCACCCTTGACCTAGACTTACCCCGGGTAACCTTACTCCAGAGTAAGCATGTGCGCCGAGCCCGTGGGAGAGAACATGGCCGACCGCTATCTGAGCTTCACCGCCACCGCACCGGGCCGCTTCCTCACCCGGAGGCTCGGCCTGCCGCAACCGACGGCGCTGCTGCGCTGGTCAGCCGAACGCCCCTCCCTCACCGGCTCCTTGATCCACCTTACGGCCGGGAGGTCCACACTCGGACTCGCACCGGTACTGACCCGCGCCGGCCTGCCGCTCCACGGCTCCGGGGACAGCGACGGAGCCGGCGTCCCCGGCCCCGCCGCCGTCGTCCTCGACGCGACCGGCGTCCGGGACGTCGAGGCGCTCGCCGAGGTGCACGCTGCCCTGCACCCGGTGGTGCGGTCGGTCGCGGCGAGCGGCCGGATCGTCGTCCTCGGCGCGCCCCTCGACCCCGACGACCACTGCCAGGCGGCCGTGCAGCAGGCCCTGGAAGGGTTCGTGCGCTCCCTCGGCAAGGAGGTCGGACGCGGCAGGACCGTCAACCTGGTCCGGCTGACCGACGCGCAGGCGGCCGAGTCCACCCTGCGCTTCCTCCTCTCCCCCAAGTCGGCCTACGTCAGCGGGCAGGTCATCGGCGTGGGGGCCGCCGGCGCGGAGGGCTCCGAGGGCCCCAACGACTGGTCGCTCCCCCTCGCCGGCCGCACCGCGCTCGTCACGGGCGGCGCCCGGGGGATCGGCGCCGCCGTCGCCGAGCGGCTGGCCGGGGACGGCGCCCGGGTCGTCGTCCTCGACGTGCCGCAGGCCGGGGACGACGCCCGCCGGGTCGCCGAACGGCTGGGCGGCACCGCTCTCGCGCTCGACATCACGGCGGCCGACGCGGGCGAACGGATCGCCGCCGAACTGCCCGACGGGCTGGACGTGCTGATCCACAACGCGGGGATCACCCGGGACCGACGGCTGGTCAACATGCCCGCCGAACGCTGGAGTTCGGTGCTCGACGTCAACCTGTCGAGCGTGCTGCGCACCACGGACGCGCTGCTCGCCAAGGGCGTGCTGCGGCCGGGCGGGCGGATCGTGGCCACCGCCTCCATCGCCGGACTCGCGGGCAACGCGGGCCAGACGAACTACGGCGCGAGCAAGGCGGGGATCGCGGGACTCGTGCGCACCCTGGCGCCGCATGCGCTCGCGGAGCACGGGGTCACGGTGAACGCGGTGGCGCCCGGCTTCATCGAGACCAGGATGACCGCCGCGGTGCCGCTGTTCATCCGCGAGGCGGGCCGGCGTATGAACTCCCTGGCGCAGGGCGGGCTGCCCGTCGACGTCGCCGAGACGACGGCGTGGCTCGCGCACCCCGCCTCCGGCGCGGTCAACGGACAGGTCGTGCGGGTGTGCGGCCAGAGTCTGCTGGGGGCGTAGTGCGCACGCCCGCCACGTCGACGACCCTGACCGCGCTTCCGTCCCTCGGCCCGCTGTTCGCCCGCGGCGCGCTGCGCTCCCCTTTCAAGAACCCCCGTCCGGGCGTCTCCTTCTCCGGCGCCGGCGACCGCCTCGTGCTGCCCGGCCTGCGCGTGGACCCGACCCGGCTCGCCGCCTACGAGCGCGTCTGCGGCTTCCCGACCGGTGAGGACTCGCTGCCGCTCACCTACCCGCACGTCCTGGGCTTCCCGCTGGCCATGAAGGTCATGAGCGGCCGGGACTTCCCGCTTCCGCTGCTCGGCCTCGTCCACACGTCGATCGAGATCACCCGCCGGACCGCGCTCGCGTCCGCCGGAACCTACGAACTCTCGGTGCACGTCGAGGAGTTGGCACCGCACCGGCGCGGGACGGAGGCCGTCGTGGTCACCGAGCTGCGGCAGGCCGGCGAGACCGTGTGGGAGTCGACGAGCAGATACCTCGCCCGGCACGCCACCGAGGCCGCGCCCGCTGCCGTCGAGCCGGAGCCCTGCCCGCCGCCGGTGCTCGACGAGTGGCGGCTCGCCGCCGACGTCGGCCGGCGCTACGGCGCCGCCTCCGGCGACCGCAACCCCATCCACCTCCACCCGCTCACCGCCCGTCTCTTCGGCTTCCCCCGAGCCATCGCGCACGGCATGTGGACCGTCGCCCGCTGCCTCGCCGCCCACGGCGTCCCGCAGCAGGCACGGGTCCGGGCCGACTTCCGCGCCCCGGTCCTGCTCCCCGGCACGGTGTCGTTCGCGTCGGACGGCGCACGGTTCGCCCTGTGCGGCACGGGAGACCCGGCCCGGATCCATGTGACGGGACGGGTGGATCCCCTGCAGGACCCGCTCCCGCGCACGGGCCCCGCGCACACGCCGTGAGCCGCCGCCCCGGACCGCCGGTGAGCCGACGCCGGGCGGACGTCCGCCGCGGCGGACCGTGACGGCGAGGCGCACCCGGGCGGCCTGCCGCCGCAGCCGGGCGACGGTCCGGCGACGCCACCGTGCCGCCGCAGGGTCACGGCCCCGCCGCAGGGCGGAGCGGGGACGGCCGCGGCAGAGCGGGGACCACCGCGGCGGAGCGGGGACGACCGTGGCGGAGCGGGGACGACCGCGGCAGAGCGGGGACGGCCGTGGCGGCGAAGGCTCGCCGGTGCGGGCTCGGAGGCGACGGCTCGGAGGCGACGGCTCGGCGGTTCAGGCGGCCGAGAGTTCAGGCGGCCGAGGGTTCAGGCGGCCGGTGGGGACCAGGAGCGGCCGTTCATGAGGTTCCCGAGGCCCGCCCAGGCGAAGTTCATCAGGGTGGCCGCCGCCTGGTGGGAGGAGACGGCGTCGTCGGTGTTGGCCCAGGCGGCGAGCGACTCGGCGGCCCCGACCAGGGCTTCGGCGAGCCCGGCGACCTCGCGTTCGGGCAGGTCGGGGTCGCGGTGGGCCTCCCGGGCCGCTATCGCGATCAGCTGCGTCACGAACGCCACGATCTCCTCGCGCATCGCCGCGACCTCGCCGGCGAAGGGCTCGCCGTGCGTGCGGGCCTGGAGGTGCAGGACGGACCAGGCGTGCGGATGCCGCCCGGTGTGCGCGAAGAACGCCCGCAGCCCGTCCCAGAGCTGGCGGTCGGCGGGCAGATCGGTGCGGACGCCGGTGCGCACCGCCTCGACGAGGGACTTGGCCTCCCGCCGGATGCAGGCGGTGAACAGGTCTTCCTTGGAGTTCAGGTACAGGTACACCAACGGCTTGGACACGCCCGCGAGCTCCGCGATCTCGTCCATCGACGCGGCCATGTAGCCACGGCGGCCGAAGGTCTCCACGGCGGCGTCCAGCATCTGCTGCTCACGGACCGCACGCGGCATCCGCTTGGTCTTCACGGCACCCATGGGGCAAGACTAGTTGGGCCCCGCGGTCGGCAGCTCCGTTCAGGACGCCTGCTCCTGTGCCCGGCCCCGGGCGTGGGCCGAGTCGACCGCCTCGTCCTCCTGGGCCCGGTTGGCGTCGAGGTTGGCCTTCATACGGTCCACCCGCTCGACGACCGTCACCGAGGCGCGGTCGCGCTCCTTGCGCAGCACGACGAAGCTGATCGGCGCGGAGAGCACCAGGGCCAGCAGGACGATCCACATGCCGTTGGAGTCACCGAGGCCGCGCGGGACGACGCCCGAGTAGACGAGTGCCCAGACGGCCAGGAGGCAGCCTGCGAAGACACCGAGGCGCATCAGCGTGTAGCGGAGCATCTCAATCCAGACTTCCGATTCCAAAGGGGGCCACCGTCCAGTGAAGCACGCCCGGCAGCCGATCTTGCAGCGGGGTGGCCGGCCGCCCGGGCGTCATGTCAGCGGCAGCAGCATGGTGATGTCGTCGCGGTCGTCGCCCGGCGCGACCCGGATCGCACCGGGCACCCGGCCGACCTCCCGGTAGCCGCAGGAGCCGTAGAACCGCTCCAGGCCGAGTCCGCCGCGGCAGCCGAGCCGGATCGCCTCGACGCCGTCGAAGCCGCGGGCCGCGTCCGCGGCGGCCGCCAGCAGGTCGCGGCCGTACCCCTTGCCCTGGTGACGGGGGTGCACCATGACCGTGTACAGCATCACCCAGTGGGTCTGGAGGCGATGGCTGTTGAAGGCGAAGAACGCGGTCGCCGCCACCTGGCCCGACGCGTCCTGACCGACGAGCAGCCGGTTGCGGCCCTCGGCGATGGCCACGAGGTGCCGGACCAGATCCGGCCGGATCTCGTCACGCGACACGGGGGCGACGAACCCGACGGCGCCGCCCGCGTTGGAGACGTCGGTCCACAGGTCGAGGACGCCGTCGCGCAGGGCCGGGGTGACAGCGGGGTCGAGGGTGAAAGTAAGTGGCACAGCAGGATCGTAACCCTTACGACATGCGTCGCGCCGTCCCTTCCGGATCCCGGACCGGCCCCCGGCCCCGCCCCCGGGCCGGCGGGTCACACCCGCATGGGCTGCGGCGACTCGCGCAGTGCCGGGTCGGGGCCGTCGTACTCGCGGATGATCTCGTAGCGGGTGTTGCGCTCCACCGGGCGGAACCCGGCGTCCCGGATGAGGTCCAGCAGGTCCTCGCGGGTCAGCTTGTTCGGCGTGCCGTAGTTGTCGGCGTCGTGCGTGATCTTGTACTCGACGACCGAGCCGTCCATGTCGTCCGCGCCGTGCTGCAGCGCGAGCTGCGCGGTCTGGACGCCGTGCATCACCCAGAAGACCTTCACATGCGGGACGTTGTCGAAGAGCAGCCGCGAGACCGCGAACGTCTTCAGCGCCTCCGCGCCCGTCGCCATCGTCGTCCGGGCCTGGAGCCGGTTGCGGACCTTGCCGTCCTTCATGTCCACGAAGTCGTGCTGGTAGCGCAGCGGGATGAAGACCTGGAAGCCGTTCGTCTCGTCCTGCAGCTCACGCAGCCGCAGGACGTGGTCGACGCGGTGGCGGGGCTCCTCGATGTGCCCGTACAGCATGGTCGACGGGGTCTTGAGCCCCTTCTCGTGCGCCAGGCGGTGGATCCGCGACCAGTCCTCCCAGTGGGTGCGGTGGTCCACGATGTGCCGGCGGACCTCCCAGTCGAAGATCTCCGCGCCGCCGCCGGTCAGCGACTCCAGGCCCGCGTCGATCAGCTCGTCCAGGATCTCCGAGGCCGTGAGCCCGCTGATCGTCTCGAAGTGGTGGATCTCCGTCGCCGTGAACGCCTTGAGCGAGACGTTCGGCAGGGCCGCCTTGAGCTCGCGCAGCGAGCGCGGGTAGTAGCGCCACGGCAGGTTCGGGTGCAGCCCGTTGACGATGTGCAGCTCGGTGAGGTTCTCGCCCTCCATCGCCTTGGCGAGCTTCACCGCCTCCTCGATGCGCATCGTGTACGCGTCCTTCTCGCCAGGCTTGCGCTGGAAGGAGCAGTAGGCGCAGGACGCGGTGCACACGTTCGTCATGTTGAGGTGACGGTTGACGTTGAAGTGCACGACGTCGCCGTTCTTGCGGGTGCGCACCTCGTGCGCGAGCCCGCCCAGCCAGGCCAGGTCGTCCGACTCGTACAGCGCGACGCCGTCCTCACGGGTGAGCCGCTCACCGGCCCTGACCTTGTCCTCCAGCTCGCGCTTGAGCCCGACGTCCATGCCCACACCTTTCACCGACGACCTACCGACGACCTATCGACGACCGCCGACGGCTTCCCGCCGGCTGTCCCGCCGACCGGCTTTCCGGTCGGCCGACTTCCCCGCCGGCCCGGCTTCCTGCCGGCCCGACCCACCGTACGTCTTCGCCCCTACACCTCTTCGGGCAGCTCCCCGACGCGGTTCTCCCACTTCGTGGAGAGCACGATGGTGGTACGGGTCCGGGACACGCCCTTGGTCCCGCTCAGCCGACGGATGATCTTCTCCAGACCGTCGACGTCCGTGGCCCGCACCTTGAGCATGAACGAGTCGTCGCCGGCGATGAACCAGCAGTCCTCGATCTCGCTCAGGTCCTTGAGCCGGGCCGCCACGTCCTCGTGGTCGGCGGCGTCGGACAGCGAGATGCCGATGAGGGCGATGACGCCGAGGCCCAGCTGGGCGGCGTTCACCGTGGCGCGGTAGCCGGTGAGGACGCCGGCCGCCTCCAGCCGGTTGATGCGGTCGGTGACACTGGGTCCCGACAGGCCGACGAGGCGTCCCAGCTCCGCGTACGAGGCCCGGCCGTTCTCCCGGAGGGCCTGGATGAGCTGCCTGTCCACCGCGTCCATGCGAATCGAAGCCTTCCGATCAAGATTCCTGAAAAGATGAGAGGTACTGCGACTTGCTCAGATGGCGCTCATGAGGCCCGGGTTCCGGCCGCGCCGCCCAGATCGCCGTCCCACCGGCGGTAGAGCCCGTGCGCGACCCCCGCCGCGTCGAGTACGCGCCCGGCGACGAAGTCGACCAGGTCCTGGATGTGGGTGGCCCCCGCGTAGAAGGCGGGCGAGGCGGGCACGACGCTCGCGCCGGCGTCGTCCAGCGCCACCAGATGACGCAGTGTCTGCCCGTTCAGCGGGGTCTCGCGCACGGCGACGACGAGCGGCCGCCGCTCCTTGAGCGTGACGCTCGCGGCCCGCTGGAGCAGGTCCTTCGACAACCCGAGGGCGACTCCGGCGACGCAGGCCGTCGAGGCCGGGACGATCAGCATCCCCCTGACGGGATACGACCCGGAGGAGGGACCGGCCGCGAGATCCCCCGCGCCCCAGTGCCGCACCCGGTCGCCGCTGACGTCCACGTCGAACGCGCCCGGCTTGCCGTCGGCCCCGCGCGCGAGCCATTCCCGCAGGTCGTCCCGCCAGTGCGCGTCCCGGAAGGAGATCCCGGTCTCGTCGAGCAGGGTGAGCCGCGAGGCCCGGCTGACCACCAGATCCACGCTCTCGCCCCCGGCGAGCAGCGCACGCAGCACAGCGGCGGCATAGGGCGTACCGGACGCCCCGGACACCCCCACGATCCAAGGCACGCGCTGCGTTTCTCCTGCGTTCACACCTCGAGCGTACCGGTGGGCGCGGAGGTCTTCAGGACCGGACTACACCGTGAGCCCACGCACCATCAGGTCGGCGAGCGCACAGACGAACAGGCTGATGCCGATGAACCCGTTCGTCGAGAAGAACGCCCTGTTCAACCGGGACAGGTCGTGCGGGCGGACGATCGAGTGCTCGTACACGAACGCGCCGGCCACGATCAGCAGCCCCAGCCAGAAGAACGCGCCGGCGCCGGTGGCCAGCGCGTACCAGACGAGCAGCGCGGTCGTCACGGCGTGGCAGACGCGCGCGCCCTTGATCGCCGCCGGGATGCCGAAGCGGGCCGGGACCGACATGACGCCGGTCTCCCGGTCGGTCTCGACGTCCTGGCAGGCGTAGATCAGGTCGAAGCCGCCGATCCAGACGCCGACGGCGAGACCGAGGACGACCGCGTCCCAGGACCACTCGCCGGTGATCGCCAGCCAGCCGCCGATCGGCCCCATCGCCTGCGCCAGACCCAGGATGGCCTGCGGGAAGTTCGTGAACCGCTTGCCGTAGGGGTAGACGACCATCGGGACGACGGCGATGGGGGCGAGGGCCAGGCAGAGCGGGTTGAGCATGGCCGCCGAGCCGAGGAAGACGGCGACGGCGATCAGCGCGCCGGTCCACGCGTGCTTCACCGACATCGCGCCCGTCACCAGCTCGCGCTGTGCGGTGCGCGGGTTACGGGCGTCGATCTCGCGGTCGATGATCCGGTTGACGGCCATGGCGAAGGTGCGCAGGCCCACCATGCACACGGTGACCAGCAGCAGCCTGCCCCAGTGGATGTTGCCGTCCAGCTCGTACATCGCCGTCAGCGCGGCGATGTACGCGAAGGGCAGCGCGAACACGGAGTGCTCGATCATCACCAGGCGCAGGAAGGCCTTCGTGCGCCCCGGCTGCTGCGGGAGCGCTGCGGAAGCGGAGCTCACAGGCCGTACTCCTTCCAGCGGCGGTCGACCTTGGCCGCCGTCTCCGGGTCGGACAGGACCATCTCGGGCCAGCCGCCGTCGCGCGTGTACCCCTCCTCGGGCCACTTGCGCGTGGCGTCGATGCCCGCCTTGCCGCCCCAGAACTGCTGGTAGGAGGCGTGGTCGAGGTGGTCGACGGGGCCCTCGACGACCGACAGGTCGCGCGCGTAGTCGGTGTTGCCGAGCGCCCGCCAGGCGACCTCGTGCAGGTCGTGGACGTCGCAGTCGGCGTCGACCACCACGATCAGCTTGGTCAGCGACATCATGTGCGCGCCCCAGACCGCGTGCATGACCTTCTGCGCGTGCTTGGGGTACTTCTTGTCGATCGAGACGATCGCGCAGTTGTGGAAGCCGCCGGCCTCGGGCAGGTGGTAGTCCACGATGTCCGGGACGATGATCTTGAGCAGGGGAAGGAAGAACCGCTCTGTGGCACGGCCGAGAGGCCCGTCCTCCGTCGGCGGCCTGCCCACCACGATCGACTGCAGCAACGGCCGCTTCCGCATCGTCACGCAGTCGATCTTCAGGGCGGGGAACGGCTCCTGCGGCGTGTAGAAGCCGGTGTGGTCGCCGAAGGGCCCCTCGGGAAGCATCTCGCCCGGCTCCAGCCAGCCCTCGATCACGACCTCCGCCTGCGCCGGCACCTGCAGCGGCACGGTCTTGCAGTCGACCATCTCGATCCGCTTGCCCGCGATGAAGCCGGCGAACAGGTACTCGTCGATGTCGCCGGGGAGCGGGGCGGTGGAGGCGTAGGTCACGGCGGGCGGGCAGCCGAAGGCGATCGCGACCGGAAGCCTCTCGCCCTTGCGGGCGGCCACCTGGTAGTGGTTGCGGCTGTCCTTGTGGATCTGCCAGTGCATGCCGATCGTGCGCTTGTCGTGGCGCTGCAGGCGGTACAGGCCGAGG
The DNA here is from genome assembly GCF_052543235.1 of Streptomyces sp. SAS_272. Lineage (NCBI taxonomy): Bacteria > Bacillati > Actinomycetota > Actinomycetes > Kitasatosporales > Streptomycetaceae > Streptomyces > Streptomyces sp. SAS_272. Next base: position 22,888 of record NZ_JBMNDR010000059.1, read on the forward strand.
TTGCGGATGCCGCTCTCGGGGTCCTTGGTGTGGGTCAGGCCCAGGTTGAAGAAGGAGCCGCCGTCCTGCGGCCAGGTGAAGAGGGCGGGCAGCGCGTCGAGGTCGACGTCGTCGCCGTGCAGGACGACCTCCTGGACGGGCGCGTCCTGCGGCTTCACCTTCTTCGGCGGCACGTGCGTCATCGCGCCGAGCTTCCCGAACGCCTCGCGCACGCCCACGAAGCCCTGCGGCAGCTCGGGCCGCAGCAGCCCGCCGATCTTGTCGCTGATCTCCGCGTACGACTTCAGCCCGAGGGCCTTCAGCAGCCGCCGGTCGGTGCCGAACACGTTCATCGCGAGGGGCATGCCGGAGCCCTTCACGTTCTCGAAGAGCAACGCGGGGCCACCGGACTTCTGGACCCGGTCGACGATCTCCCCGACCTCCAGATACGGATCGACCTCGGCCTTGACGCGCTTGAGGTCGCCTTCGCGTTCCAGTGCCCTGAGCAGGGAACGAAGATCGTCGTAAGCCATGTGTCCCAGTATCGGCCACCCGCTACCCTGACCCCGTCACCGGGGCCGCCCAGGTCCCGTCACCGTCTTCTGGGAGAGCCCGCCACCATGCTCAGGTATCTGCCGTTCCTGCTGGTCCTGGCGCTGTGGATCTATGCCTTCGTCGACTGCCTGAACACCCCCGAGGAGGAGGTGCGCGGGCTCCCGAAGGTGATCTGGGTGATCATCATCCTGCTCTTCGGCGAGGTGCTCGTGGGCCCGATCGCCTGGCTGGTCGCCGGAAAGACCCGGCATGCGCCGGCGGGCGGCTCCACGCCGTCGCAGTGGCACCGCAACCAGCGCACGGAGTTCGTCGCGCCGGACGACAACCCCGAGTTCCTCAAGTCCCTGCAGAAGGAGAACAAGAAGGACGAGGAGCTCCTCAAGGACTGGGAGGCCGACCTGCGCCGCCGCGAGGACGAGCTCAAGCGCCGTGAGTCGGGCGAGGAGCCCACGGAAGGCTGACGGCGTCCTCGGTCAGTCCGAGGTCCCCGTGACCTTGTGCGTCCGGCCCGAGGCACTGACCGGACCGGGCCGGTCAGATCAGGCAGGCCGCCCTCCGCCGGCCCTCCGGCCCGGGCCCTCACATGGCCACGATGCCAAACCCGCGGGAGGTCCACATCAGGAGCGGACGGCGTCCACGAACGCCGCCCAGGCGCTCCGCGCGACGACGATCACCGGGCCGTCGGGGTTCTTGCTGTCACGGACGGGGACGGCGGAGACGAACCCGGGGGCGACTTCTAGACAGTTGCCGCCGTTGGCGTCGCTGTGAGTGCTCTTGATCCACGTTGTCGCGCTGAGCTGCTGCCGGTCCATAGTGCTCATACCCTTCCCTCGCGTCGCTGATCAGGGCGGCGGATTCGGGGGCTGACAGCGCGTCGGCCCTGAGCACATCATAGGTCTGGCTGTGGCCTGCAAAGACGGCCGGATCGTCACTGAAGTGCCCTCGGTCCAAAGACTCCGAGTAGACCCAGTCATGCCCGTCGGGAAGCTTGATCAGGGACATGGAACCGCTGGGACGCGCCAGTTCCCGTCCGGCTGGAGCAACCTGAATGCGGACGTTCGAGCGCTGACCGGCCTCCAGCAGGTACGCGTACTGGTCCTTCATGACCGTCGCTCCTCCGACGATGTTGCGCAGACAGCTTTCGTCCAGCACGACGACGTACAACGGGCCGCCGTCGGTGAAATAGCGCTGCTGTCGGCTCAGTCGGGCCCGCACTCGATCCTCCAGCTCGGTCCCCCCTGACCGGCGCGAGAGAACAGCCCGGGCATAGTCGGGGGTCTGCAACATGCCAGGGATCACACGCTCTTGATACTCGCGTAGAGAGACCGCCTCCGCGTCCATCTCTGCTCGACGCCTGAACCAGTCCGGATGCTCCACCTGCGGGTACCAGTCCACGCGGCTCCACAGTCGCGCCAACGCCCCGCCCGCTCCCAGGACTTCGTCGCACTTCTTGGCGAACGGCTCCTGGGGCACCCGCGTCCCCGCCTCCACCCGCGCCACCAGCGACCGGTCGCACGGGATCGCCTTCGCCAGCGCGTCCTGCGTCAGCAGGGCCCCCTCCCGGAAATGGCGCAACAGCTCGCCGAACAGGGCGGCGTTGGTCGTCACGGTGGTCGTCCCCCTCTGTGACAGGCGTCCGTTGGCACGCGTCGGGCATTGATACGCACCGTGCCCGCACGCGACGCTCGACACACCCAGAGTCACGAAGTCGGTACGGAGAGGGCGCGAACGGGCATGACCGAAAGCATCGAGAAGCAGTTCGAAAAGGGAACGGTCGTCTACGACCCCGCCTCGGACAGCGTCGGCGAGTACCAGGGCAAGGCGGGCCCGTACGCACTGCTGCGTCCGCTCGGCGGCGGCCGGGAGTGGGAGACCCGCCCGGAGTCACTGCGCCCGGCCACTCCCGGCGAACGTCTCGGGGCGGGGATCCGCGTGGCCGACTCCCGTTCGTCCCAGCACTCTCAGGAACCCCCCGTCCCCGTCCGCGACTGTGCGGCCTGCGCCGATCTGGCGGGGCTCCGCGACGACGCCCGCGCCCGGCGCGACGGCAGCGCCGAGACCGACGCGGACGTACTGCTCCGCCGCCACCAACGGCGGTACCACGCACCGCTGCTGGGGCTGGAGGAGTACGCACCCGTGCCGGACGCCTCGGCAGGGGCGGAGTGATCGCTCCCGGACCTGCCGGCGCTCGGCCGGGAAGTTCAGCCGACCGTGATCGAGTCCAGCTTCGCGCGCAGGTAGACGTGCGAGTCGACCGGTTCGTACGCCACCCGGCCGACCGGGGCGGGCACCGACTCCACCAGCGTCCCCGGGGTGCACTCGCCGAAGTAGACGAGGGACATCAGCTCCTCGGCGGGCTCGTCGGCCGGGGGCGGCAGGACCCGGTGCCGGCCGGAGCGCCAGCGGTCGCCGGTCCAACGGGCCAGCAGATCGCCGACGTTGACGGTGAGGGCGGCCGGGTCGAAGGGCGCGTCCTCCCAGCCGCCGGCGTCCGTCCAGACCTGGAGCCCGCCCTTGCCGGCCTGCCGGTCGAGGATCGTGACGGTGCCGAAGTCGGTGTGCGGACCGATGCGGAACTGACCGGGCTGCGGCTCGCCGACGACGTCCGTCCCCGGGTACCAGTTGATGTTGAAGCCGTACGTGGGATGGTCCATGTGGCGGGAGAAGAAGTCCGGTTCGAGGCCGAGGGCCTCGCCGAGCAGGGACAGCAGTTCCTTCTCCAGCTCGGCCATGCGCTCCAGGTACTCCTCGCACAGCGCCCGGAGCTGCGGCGTCTGCGCCGGCCAGACGTTCGGCGCGTACCACTCGGCGTTGACCGCCGGGTCGTCGAAGGGCTCATGGGTGGCGAAGGTCAGGGACTCCTTCAGGTCGGGGGGCGTCTCGGTGCCCTCCGCGTAGCCGTTGGCCTCCGCGCCGGGGCCGAGCCAGCCGCGTCCGCCGACCTTCGCGGCGTACGGCTGCTTGGCCTCGGCGGGGAGGGTGAAGAACGCGCGGGCGACCTCCCGGACGCGGTGGCGCAGCACGGGGTCGACGCTGTGTCCGGTGACCAGCAGGAAGCCGGCGGTCTGCAGGGCCTCGTCGACGGTGCGGGCGATCGCGGCACGGGCGTCCCGGTCTCCGTCCAGCCAGGGCCCGAGGTCGACGGTGGGGATGCGCGGACTCCGCCGGGCGGCGGGGGCGCTCAGGGAATCGCTCATGGAATCACTCCCGGGGTCACTCACCGATGTCCTCGTTCCACAGGGCCGGGTTCCTCTCGACGAAGTCGCGCATCATCGCGACGCACTCCGCGTCGTCCAGCAGCACGATCTCCACGCCGTGCTCGGCCAGCCAGTCGTGGCCGCCGTGGAAGGTGACAGCCTCCCCCACGACCACCCGGGAGATGCCGAACTGGCGGACCAGACCGGAGCAGTACCAGCACGGGGAGAGGGTCGTGACCATCGTCGTGCCGCGGTAGGACCGCTGCCGGCCCGCCGCCCGGAAGGCTGCCGTCTCGGCGTGCACGGAGGGGTCGTCGTCCTGGACGCGGCGGTTGTGGCCGCGGCCGAGGAGGGTGCCGTCCGGGCCGTACAGCGCCGCGCCGATCGGAATGCCGCCCTCGGCGAGGCCGACCCGTGCCTCCGCGACGGCGGTGCCGAGCCAGGTCCGTGCCGTCGCCTGATCCAGAAGGTGATCCATGGGCTCATGCTGCTGCGGCGGACGGCCGGGTGCAACGCCGCCGTTCGAGTGGTCCGGCCACCGGATGACCGGAACCTGCCCCACCGCACATCTCCGCACATCTCCGGCACCGCCCAGGGAACCCCGGACCGCGCGAGCCTCTCTCACCGTCCAAAGGGGGAACGCCGATGAAGTTCGTGAAGAACCGTTACGCGTCCGTCGCCGCGCTGCTCGTCTGCTGCTGTCTGCCGCTGGCCGCCTGCGGCACGGAACGCCCGGGGACGCAGGCGGCGGGGGCCCAGTCCGGCGGGGGGTCATCCGGGAAGGACGAGACGAGCGACGACGGCGAGGAGAACCTCCCCGACACGACCTCCGACGACCAGGGCGACGGCCGGGACACCACCTCCGACGACCAGGGCGCACTCCCCGACACCACGAGCGACGACCAGGGGACCGGCCCCGACACCACCTCCGACGACCAGGGGACCCTCCCCGACACCACGACCGACGACCAGGGCGAAGGCCCGCCCGCGGGCGACACGACGGACGACGGCGGGGGCGTGCCGACGGCGGGTCCGCACCGCTGGTTCCCGATGCTCCGCGAGTTCCGCGCCTACCTCGCGTCGAGCGTCCCGAAGGCCGACGCCGCCGTCGCCGCCCATGTGACGGGCGTCCAGGTCCGCATGCCCGCGGACGGTGCCCGCAGTGTGGCCGTCGTCCACGTCGACTACGGCGTGTGGGAGCAGGCGGGGGCCGACCGCACCGCCCGGCTCTTCGCCCGCTGGCGGCTCTCCGTGTACGGCGACCACGGCCGGGTGCAGGTCCTCGGCCCGGGAAAGACCACGGCCGAAGCCCACTGGTGACCGACGCCGCGTGAGACCGCTCCCGCCGCCGTGTCAGGGCCCCGGCGTGACCTTGCGGGCGCGTGGCGTCCTACGGCCGCTCGCCCGCCCTGTCGACGACGGCCCGGCGCAGGACCCGCAGCGCCTCCGCAGCCGCCGTGTAGTCCAGACCGCCCCACACGCACAGCGCCAGCACCTCCCGCTCGGGCCGCCGCAGCTTCGCCAGCGCGTCCTGCACCAGGGCCAGTCGGGCGGCGTCGTCCATCCGCCCGGCGACCTCCTCGGCGAAGTCGCCCAGCTCCTCCCCACGTGGGAGCCGGGCGACGGCCGCCGCGTGCCTGCGGGCCGCGCGGCGGGTGTTGCGCGTGACGTTGGTGGCGATGCCCAGCAGCCACGGGCGCGGCGAGCCGCCGTCCTCGTCGAGCTTCTCGCGCAGCCGCCAGGCGTCCAGGAAGGTCAGCGAGACGACCTCCTCGGCGACCGTCCACTCCCCCGTGAGCCGGTAGGCGTGGTTGTAGACGGAGCGGGCGTAGGCGTCGAAGAGCTCGGCGAAGGCGTCGTGGTCCCCCGCGCGGATGCGTTTTCTCAGCGTTCGCCGAGCGCTCGGGGTACTCGGGTTCGTATCCACGCCCTTCTACCTGTCCGTACGGCGAAGGCCGGTTCCCGTGACCCAGGTCACGGGAACCGGCCTTCGCCGCGTCGTCTCAGAAGGTGATGCCCGTCAGTGCGCCCAGGCTCTTCACTTCGGCGTAGGAGTGCTTGCCGGAGATGAAGATGTTGACGCCGTAGTAGTTGAACAGCCAGCAGCCGAAGGCGAGCAGGGCGAGATAGGCGGCCTTGCGGCCCTTCCAGCCGGCGGTGGCGCGGGCGTGCAGGTAGCAGGCGTAGGCGACCCAGGTGATGAACGACCAGGTCTCCTTGGGGTCCCAGCCCCAGTAGCGGCCCCACGCGTCGCCCGCCCAGATCGCGCCCGCGATGATCGTGAACGTCCACAGGGGGAAGACGGCGGCGTTCACGCGGTAGGCGAACTTGTCGAGGGAGGCCGAGGCGGGGAGCCGGTCCAGCACCGAGTTCGCGAACCTGCCGGGCGTTCCGCCGTTCGCCAGCCTGTTCTCGTAGGCGTCCTTGAACAGGTACAGGATCGTGGCGACCGCGCCGACGTAGAACACCGCGCCGCAGAAGATCGCGGTGGAGACGTGGATGTACAGCCAGTAGGAGTGCAGCGCCGGGACCAGCTGGTCGCTCGCCGTGTAGAGGACCGTCACCGCGAGGCCCAGGTCCAGCAGGACCGTGGTGATCAGGAACAGGCCGAGCCAGCGCACGTTCTTCTTCAGCGCGAGCAGGCCGAGGTACACGCCGACGGCCACCGTGGAGAAGGTGATGTTGAACTCGTACATGTTGCCCCACGGGGCCCGCTGCACCGAGGCCGCACGGGCGACCACGCCGCCCACCTCGACCAGGAAGGCGAGCACGGTGAGGGAGATGGCGATCCGGCCGTACATGTCGCCCTGCTCGTCACCGCCGTGCGCGCCCGGCCCGTCGGGCACGTCACGCGCGCCGGCCGCCGAGCGCACCACGACCTGCGGCCGCTCCAGGACGGCGGTGGAGCCGCCCTTCGTCACGGTGACGGCCGGCCCCTTCGCCTGCGCCTTCACGCCCTGCTGGGCGGTGAGCGCGGCGGCGGTGCGGCCGACCTTGCTGCGGCCGCCGAGGAGCCATTCGGCGATGTACGCGAAGAAGGCCAGGGTGTAGACGGCCATCGAGGAGTAGATCAGCGTGTTGCTGATGCTCGCGAGATGTTCGTTGGTGGCGGCGGCCAACTCGGTCGCGGCGGCGAGAGTCACTGCTCAGCCCCTTTTTCGGCGGGTACGACATGGGGGTCGGTGGATTCGGGTGAGTCGTCCGCGGCGTCGGGCGCCCCGGGGGCCTGGTCGTACAGGGTTCCGGCGAGAGCGCCGAGTTCTTCGGGCACCTTGGCGGACTCGCTGCGGCCGAGGCCGGCCATCTCGACGACCGTCACGCCGTCGGCGCCCCGCACGGCACGCACCCACACCCGGCGGCGCTGGATGAACAGGGAGGCGGCGAGCCCGAAGATCGCGGTGATCGCGCCGCCCAGCGCCCAGCCGCTGCCCGGCTGCTGGGTGATCTGGAAGTTGGCCCACTGCCGGGTGCTGTCGTAGGTGACCGTGCCCGCCCCGTCGGGGAGGGTCATGGTCTCGCCGGGCTTGAGGTTCTCGCGCAGCTGCGCGTTCTTGGAGTCCTTGAACCCCTTCATATGGGCCTTGTCGAGCTGGTACACGCTCTGCGGGATGCCCGAGTTGACGCCGATGTCACCGTGGTACGGCGTCAGGTTCAGCACCGGGTTGCGCAGCGAGGGGAACGTGGAGGCGGTCTCGCTGCCCGGCGTGTAGGTCGGCAGGAAGAACGCCGAGATGCCCAGCTGCTCGCTGACGCCCCGGGCGTTCCGGTAGCCGTCCAGGACCTTGATCACGCCCGACGAGGTGACGTTGGAGTCGAGCGGCAGCAGGGGGACGGCGTCGTGGAAGACGACCTCGCCCTTGCCGTCGCGGACGGTGATCACCGGGGCGTAGCCGTGGGCGGTGAGATAGACCTTCGAGTCCTCGATCTCCAGCGGGTGGTTGACCTTGACGAGGGTCTTCTGGTCCTTGCCGTACGCGCCCACGCTGTAGGTGAGGGCGGCCTGGTAGGTGCGCGGGGTGCCGGTGTTGGGGCCCGAGGTCTCGTAGGTGCCGGTGAACTTGTCCAGAGTGAAGCTGAACGGGTTCAGGTCGTCGGTGTCGAAGAGGTTGCCGGACTTGAAGTCGTCGTAGGAGATGAGGGTGTTGGAGAAGCCGCCGCTGCCCTCGACCAGGAGCCTGTTGCCCTCGGACTTGAAGAGCTGGCCCCAGGCGAAGGCGACCAGCATCACGATGAGGGCGATGTGGAAGGCGAGGTTGCCGACCTCGCGCAGATAGCCCTTCTCCGCGGCGACGGCGTCCCCGGTCGCGTGGGCGCGGAAGCGGCGCTTCTTCAGCAGGGCCAGCGCGGCCTCGCGCACCTGCTCCGGCTCGGCCCGCGTACGCCAGGTCGTGTAGGCCGGCAGCCGGGTCAGCGTCCTCGGCGCCCCCGGCGGGCGGCCGCGCAGCTGGCCCACGAACTGCCAGGTGCGGGGCACGATGCAGCCGACGAGGGAGATGAACAGCAGGAGGTAGATCGCGGAGAACCACACCGAGCTGTAGACGTGGAAGAGGCCGAGCCGGTCGTAGACGACCGCGAGGTTCTCGTGGGCCCGGCGGAAGTCGGCGACCTTCGTCTCGTCGTTGCCGGACTGCGGGATCAGCGAGCCGGGGATCGCCCCGAGCGCGAGCAGCAGCAGAAGCAGCAGGGCGACCCGCATGGAGGTGAGCTGACGCCAGAACCAGCGGGCCCAGCCGACGACGCCCAGGGCGGGCATGTTGGCGAGGGAGTCCGCGGGCGCGGTCGACAGCTGGGAGCCGGCGGCGCCGAGGTCCTGCTCCTCGGCGGCGGCCGGAGTCTCACCTGGGCCGGCGTTGACCGTGCTCTTGCTCATGGATCAGATCCCCACAGTGAAGCCGGCGGACCAGGACTGCATGTCCTGCACGATGCGGTCCCAGGCGCCGGTCAGCAGCAGCAGACCGGTGACGATCATCATCGTGCCGCCGATCCGCATCACCCAGACGTAGTGGCGCTTGACCCAGCCGAAGGCGCCGAGCGCCTTGCGGAAGGCGACCGCGGCGAGCACGAACGGCACGCCGAGGCCGAGGCAGTAGGCGACGGTCAGTATGGCACCGCGGCCCGCGCTCCCCTGCTGGGAGGAGAGGGCGATGACGGAGGCGAGGGTCGGACCGATGCAGGGGGTCCACCCGATGCCGAACAGGGCGCCGAGGAAGGGAGCTCCGACGAGCCCGGCGACGGGCCTGCGGTGGAAGCGGAACTCGCGCTGCGTCATCCAGGGCATCAGGCCCATGAAGAAGACGCCCATGAGGATCATGAGGACGCCCAGCACCTTGGACAGGACGCTCTGGTTCTCCTGGAGCGTCTGGCCGAAGTACCCGAACAGGGCCCCGCCGGAGACGAACACGGCGGTGAAGCCGAGGACGAACAGCGAGGCGCCGGCGACCATCCGTCCGCGCCGCGCCTCGGCGAGGTCGGTGCCGGTCACGCCGGTGACATACGAGAGATAGCCCGGGACGAGCGGCAGGACGCAGGGCGAGAAGAAGGAGACGAGACCGCCGAGCAGGGCCAGCGGCAGGGCGAGCAGCAGGGCGCCGTTCATCACCGTCTGGTTCGGGTCGGTGGCGGCGGCGAACGTGGTGAGCGCGCTCACGTCACTTCTCCGCGAGGATCGGGGCGATCATCTTGCGCAGTTTCTCCTCGCTGAGCGCGGCCAGCGAGCGGGCGGCGATCTTCCCCTCCCGGTCGACGACGAGCGTGGAGGGGATGGCCTGCGGGTTGAGCGTGCCCTTGCGGAAGCGGAGGATCAGCTTGCTGCTGGGGTCGTACAGGCTGGGGTAGGTGACGCCGTACTGCTCCTCGAAGGCGAGGGCGCTGCGCACCTGGGGGTCGGCGACGTTGATGCCGACGAACTGCACGCCCTTGCCCTGGAGGTCCTTGGAGACCTTCTCGAAGTTGGGCGCCTCGGCGCGGCACGGGGCGCACCAGGAGCCCCACACGTTCAGGACGACGATCTTGCCCTTGAAGGAGGCGACGTCCAGCTGCTTGCCCGCGACGGTCTCACCCGAGAGGTCGGGGACCTGCGCCCGCTCGCCCTTCTCGGCGGTGGAGATGCCGTCCTTGCCGAGGACGAAGTTGGTGCCGCCGCCCCCGCCCGACGTGCCGCCCGAGCCGCAGGCGGACAGCAGCAACGCGGCGATGACGGCACCCGCGCCGAGGACTGCGGGGCGACGCGGACGGATCCAGGCGGCACTCATGTGAAAAGTTTCGCATGCCCGTTCTGAGGATCTTGCGCACCCCCCTTGCGGGGAGAAAACCGCATTTCAGGTGGCAGACGCGGAAGCCTTCGGGGCGGTCGGCGACTTGGGGGCGGTCGGCGACTTCGGGGTCGCGGCCAGGAACGTCTTCCAGCCGCCGGCCGGCTGCTGCCCGACATCGAGGGTGCGCAGCTTCTCGAGCACCTCCGGCTTCTGGACGTCGATCCAGTCCACGAACTGCCGGAAGGAGACGATGCGCACGTCCGCGCCCTTCGCCTTCTCGCGGGCGATGTGCTTGAAGGACTCCTCGACGGCGTCCATGTAGATGCCGCCGTTCCACTGCTCGAAGTGGTTGCCGACGAAGAACGGAGCCCGGTTCGTCTCGAATGCCCGCTTGAATCCCTGTATGTACGCCTGGGAGGACTGCTGACGCCAGCCCGGGTAGTTGTGGGCGGGCGCCTTGGTCGAGTTGACCGACTGGTTGGCGAGCATGTTGTAGTCCATCGAGAGGACCTCGAAGCTGCGCCCCGGGAAAGGTATCTGCTGCAAGGGCAGATCCCAGATCCCGCCCCTCTTCTTCGGCCACACCTGACGGCCGCCCGGCGAGGAGGCGTCGTAGCGCCAGCCGAGGGCACGGGCGGTGGGCAGCAGATTGTCCTGACCGAGCAGACAGGGCGTGCGTCCGCCGACGAGTTCCTTGTCGTAGTCGAAGGGCAGCGCGGGCAGGTCGGTCCAGCCGGTGTTGGTCCGCCACTCCTTCACGAACTTCTTCGCCTGGTCTATCTCGCTGCGCCACTGCGCCGGCGTCCACTTGCCGACCGAGCCGTGGCCCTCGCCGCAGAAGTGGCCGTTGAAGTGGGTGCCTATCTCATGCCCCTCGAGCCAGGCGCGACGGACGCCCGCGAGCGTCATCTTGACGTGCTCGTCGGTGAGGTAGCCGATGTCGGAGGCGCCGCGGGGGTTGTTCGGCGGGTCGTAGAGCCGCTTCTTCGACTCGGGCAGCAGATACAGCCCGGAGAGGAAGAAGGTCATGCTCGCGCCGTGCGCCTTGGCGAGATCGAGGAAGCGGTCGAAGAGCCCGTTGCCGACCTCGCCCGCGCCGTCCCAGGAGAAGACGACGAACTGCGGCGGCTCCTCGCCGGGCTGGAGCGGCACCGGCTTGGCCGGCTGGTGGGGCTGCTTGCCGGTGAAGGACGTGGAGCCGTCGCCGAGTGGGCGGGCATCGGCCTTGGGGCGAGGGCTGCCGGAGCCGCCGTCCTTGGCGCCCTTCTTCGCATCACCGGCGGGGGACGGGTCGTCCGAACTCGTGAGACTGCCGCAGCCGGCGAGTCCGGCGACTGCCGCGGCTCCGGCCCCGAGTCCGATGGCTCCCCTTCGGGTGATCGTGCGCATGGCGTCCTCGTTCATCAGATCCTCAGGTGGTCACCCATTCAGAGGACATGATGAACGGTGAGGTTCCTCTCGATCACGTCGATCTGGCAACAAATGTCACGAACGTGTCATGGGCCACAGCGAGGGTTCGTGGAAACAGGCGACGGGCGGTGGGCGCACCACCGCCCGCCCTCCGGTTCAGCGGTCCTGGTAGAAGATGTCCGTCACGGCGTACCGCGACCCGTTGCCGCAGGAGGCCTTCGACGTCTTCCTGATGCCGACCCACGGGCCGTACGACGTCAGAATGTTGCCGGTGATGCCGTCCTTGCACGTCACCTTGACTCGGTACTGGCCAGTGCCGCTGTAGCAGATCACGGATCCCCAGATCGGCACTGGCGAGATCTGGTCTTCGGCGAACTGACACACGCTCGGCACGGCGCTCGCGGCGGTCGCGCCCGCGATCGGCGCGGCGACGGCGATGCCGGCCAGCACCAGCGGCGTCATGGCGAGCGACGCCAGCTTCCTCATCTTCACGGCTTCTTCCCCCTTCTGTCTGCCTGCCGGTCCAGCAGGCAGCCGGTACCGGGCCCATGGAACACGGCCGCGGCGATGGTCAGGCAGGACGCTACCCAAGATCCAAGAGGCATGTCCATGACCTTTGGCAGGGCCTGGCCTAAGCCCCGAAGGCCTTGCCCTTGCCCTGGACCGGCTTGGCCCCGGCGCGCAGGTGCACCGGCACCAGGTCGAGGGCGGGTTCGGCGTACCCGACCGACATGATCCGGTCGCCCTGGTACGTGAACGTCGTCAGCGAGGCGAGCGTGCACTGCCGCTTGCGCGGGTCGTGCCACAGCCGCCGCCGCTCGACGTAGGACCGCACGATCCAGATCGGCAGCTGATGGCTGACCAGCACGGCCTCGTGCCCGCGGGCCGCGTCCTTCGCCGCGTCCAGCGCGCCCATCATCCGCACGACCTGGTCGACGTAGGGCTCACCCCAGGACGGCTTGAAGGGGTTGACGAGGTGCTTCCAGTTCTCCGGCCGGCGCAGCGCCCCGTCGCCCACGCCGAACGTCTTGCCCTGGAAGACGTTCTCCGCCTCCAGCAGCCGCGCGTCGGTGGCCAGGTCGAGCCCGTGCGCCTTCGCGATGGGGGTCGCCGTCTCCTGCGCCCGCTCCAACGGGGAGGCGACGACGTGCGTGACGTCGCGGGAGGCGAGGTGCTCGGCGACCCGTTCGGCCATCTGCCGGCCCAGCTCGGACAGGTGGTAGCCGTCGAGACGGCCGTAGAGCACGCCGTCGGGGTTGTCGACCTCGCCGTGCCGCATGAGGTGGACGACGGTGATGTCCTGGGCGGCGCCGTTCTTCTCGAAGGTGCTCATTCCGCCGTGGCCTCCGCAGCCGCTCGGGCCGCCGCCGGGAGGGCGTCGGCGATTCTCTGGACGGCCGTGTCGTCGTGGGCCGTGGACACGAACCAGGACTCGAAGGACGACGGCGGCAGATAGACGCCGTTCGCCAGCAACGAGTGGAAGAAGGCGGTGAAGCGGAACGACTCCTGCGCCTTGGCGTCCTCGTAGTCGCGGACCGGACGGTCCGTGAAGAAGACGGAGAACATGTTGGAGGCGCTCTGCAGCGTGTGCGCGACGCTTTCCTTGGTCAGCGCCTCCGACACCAGCGACTGGATCTGCGTGGAGACCTCGTTCACCTTGACGTAGGCGGCGTCGTCGAGGAGCCGGAGCTGGGCCAGGCCGGCCGCGGTGGCGACCGGGTTCCCGGAGAGCGTGCCGGCCTGGTAGACCGGCCCGGCGGGCGCGAGGTGCTCCATCACGTCGGCACGTCCGCCGAACGCCGCCGCCGGGAAGCCGCCGCCCATGACCTTGCCGAAGGTCACCAGGTCGGGCGTGACCCCGTCGATCCCGAACCACCCGGCGCGGCTGGTGCGGAAGCCCGTCATCACCTCGTCGGAGACGAACAGCGCGCCGTTGGCCCGGCAGGCGTCCTTGAGCCCCTGGTTGAACCCGGGCAGCGGCGGCACGACGCCCATGTTCCCGGGCGAGGCCTCGGTGATCACGCAGGCGATCTCACCGGGGTGCCGGTGGAAGGCCTCCTGCACGGACTCCAGGTCGTTGTACGGCAGGACGATCGTGTCGCCGGCCTGCGCGCCGGTGACGCCCGGCGTGTCGGGCAGCGCGAAGGTGGCGACCCCGCTGCCCGCCGCCGCGAGGAGCGAGTCGACGTGCCCGTGGTAGCAGCCGGCGAACTTGATCACCTTGGTGCGCCGGGTGAAGCCGCGGGCGAGCCGGATGGCCGACATGGTGGCCTCGGTGCCGCTGGACACCAGGCGCACCTGGTCGACGGGCCCGATCCGGGCCACGATCTCCTCGGCGAGTGCGACCTCGCCCTCACCGGGCGTGCCGAAGGAGGTGCCGCGGGTGACGGCCTCCTGCACAGCGGCGATCACCTCGGGGTGCGAGTGCCCGAGGATCATGGGCCCCCAGGAACAGACCAGGTCGACGTACTCCCGCCCGTCGGCGTCCGTCAGATACGGGCCGGCGCCGGACACCATGAACCGCGGCGTGCCGCCCACGGCGCGGAACGCGCGCACCGGCGAGTTCACGCCGCCCGGGGTGACGACGGACGCACGGTCGAACAGCGCCTGCGAGACGGGCGCATCGTATGAATAGGGCAGTTCGCTCATGACCTGCGGCTTCTCCGACCTTCTCCGACTTGCTGGACTCCGGTTGCCAGTGACCTCCCAGGGTAGGCCAGCGACGGCCGGGCCCCACGGGGCGTGCCGTCGCCGGCCGCGACGGCGGCTGCCGGGACCGGGCCCGTGCCGCGGCCGGGGCCCTCTCCCCGGCCGAGCCGTGGCGCATGTGGCTCCGCCGACCGCCTCACCATCTGCGAAACTGAGTCGGAACGGGCCTGACAGACGTAGCTCTCACCGACCGAGTGTCGAGGGGCTGCGAGTTTCCTGCGGACAGGTGTTTCACCGCACGTTTCGGCGGGCGGCCGTGGGGGAGGTCACTGACACGATGATCGGGTTGCGCGGCGGCGCCGGCGCGTCCTAGAAAAGCAGTCGGGTGGAGATATGCATCGCGGTGGCGGACTGGGCGAGGGGACTGACGACCTGGGTCCTCGACGTGCCCGGCGGGGAAGGCACCGGCGCAACGCGGAGGAAAGCGGCGAAGCACGACAGACGCAGGCACAAGGCGCACCGAGTGAGTCCGAGCGGGTCGACCGACGGGTCGACCAGGTCGATCGTCTCGAGGCGGGAAGCAGGAATGGTGGTCGGGTGGGGGTGACGTACAAGTACTTCGGCGCGCCGGACGGCGCCACGGCGGCCCGCGTCCCGATCTCGATGCGCCCCGAGGAGCTCGGCGGCGACGAGCTCGGCATGAACGGCATGTTCACCAAGATCAAGCCGGAGACGATGGCCGCGATGGTCCTGACCGGCATCGAGGGCGTCCCCCTGAACAAGGTGCCCCCGCTGGAGCTGGTCGTCCTCCACCCCGACTACGCCGTCGTGAAGCTCCCCATGACCGTCGTCGACCCGCTGCGGGACATCGGCGAGGAAGCGGTCGGCGCGGCCGCCTTCATCTGGTCGACGGTCCCGGACCGCGGCGGCCCCCGGGACGCCTTCAACGTGTACCAACTCCTGCACGAGTGGCAGGACTTCTCGCACCGGTTGCACGAGGCGGGACACCAGCCGTACTGCCTCGTGTGGCCTTGAGCCGGCTCGTCCCGTCATCGGCGGGATCGCCCCTCTTCGACCAACTGGCCTTGCTGAACGGCGTGTTCGGACGCAGGTGATGCGCCGGGCCGGCGGGTGCCGGCGGGCCGGGGCGTGTCAGGATGACGCTCCGACAGTCACTCATGGACGGAGTCCTGCGTCATGTCCTCTGCCCTCGGCGGCGACGGCGGTCCCTCTCTGCGGATCGACACGAGCAAGCCGCACCCCGCCCGGATGTACGACTACTTCCTCGGCGGGAAGGACAACTACGAGGTCGACCAGGAAGCCGCCGAGCAGTTCATCAAGGCGGCGCCCGAGGTCCGGTTGGCCGTCCGGGCCAACCGGAGCTTCATGCACCGCGCCGTCCGTCATGTCGTCGCGGAGGGCGGCGTCCGGCAGATCCTCGACATCGGCACGGGTCTGCCGACCGAGCCCAACGTGCACCAGATCGCACGGGCCGTCGCACCCGGGACGCGCGTCGCCTACGTCGACAACGACCCGATCGTCAGCACCCACTCCATGACCCTCGTGGACGACGCCGCCGACACCTCCGTCGTCCTGGCCGACCTGCGCGACCCCCGGGCCGTCCTCGACCACCCCGACGTGCGCCGGGTGATCGACTTCGACCGGCCGGTGGCCCTGCTGCTGGTGGCCGTCCTGCACTTCGTCACCGAGGCGGAGGACCCGGACGCCGTCGTCGCCGAACTCCGTGACGCGCTGCCCACCGGCTCGTACCTGGTGCTGTCCCACGCGACGGGCGACCTGCACGAGGACGGGCGCAGGGACGCGGCCGCCGTCTACAAGGGCGCGACCGCCAGCATGAACCCCCGCGGCCACTCCCGCGTGCTCGACTTCTTCGGGGACTTCACGCTGCTCGACCCGGGCCTGGTCCTGGTCCCGCAGTGGCGTCCCGACGAGCCGCCCGCGCCGGACACCCCGCCCATCGGCATCTACGGCGGAGTGGCCCGCAAGGGCGGCTGACCTCCCCGGACGCATCCGGGCGGCGCCGGACCGACCGTCCCGGCCGGGACGGTCCGCCGGGGACGGCCGGCGCAGGACGGCCGCGGCAAGGCCGCCGCTGCGGACGGCTCGGCGGCGGGTCCGGCCGGTTCAGCTCCAGAAGCCTTCGCCCTCCGGTCCCTCGATCTCCTGCTCCGCCCAGATCGTCTTGCCCTTCGCGCCCGGGCGGGCGCCCCAGCGCCGGGACAGCTGGGCGACCAGGAGCAACCCCCGGCCGCCCTCGTCGTAGGTGCGGGCACGGCGCATGTGGGGGGCCGTGCCACCGGCGTCGCTGACCTCGCAGATGAGGGTGCGGTCATGGATGAGCCGCAGCTGGACGGGCGGTTCGCCGTGCCGGATCGCGTTGGTGACCAGCTCGCTCACGATCAGCTCGGTGACGAAGGCGGCGTCGGCGAGCCCCCAGTCCGCCAGCCGGCCGACCGCCTTCTTCCGGGCGTCGGCGACCGCGGCCGGGTCGGCGTCCACGTCCCAGGTCGCTACGCGGGAGGCGTCCAGCACCCGGGTGCGGGCGAGGAGGAGCGCCACGTCGTCGGCGGGCGTCCGGGGGAGCAGGTCGTCGAGGACCGCGTCGCACATGACGTCCAGGGAGGCCGCCGGGGCGGTCAGGGACCGGCACAGGCGGGCCGCGCCGTCGTCGACGTCGCTGTCGCGGGACCGGGACGCGATGAGGCCGTCCGTGTAGAGGGCGAGCAGGCTGCCCTCGGGCAGCTCCGTCTCGAGCGCCTCGAAGGGCAGTCCGCCCAGACCCAGCGGAGGCCCCGCGGGAAGCGGCAGCAGTTCCACCACGCCGTCCGGGCGCGCCACGGCGGGCAGCGGATGCCCGGCCCTGGCCAGGCTGCAGCGGCGCGTCACAGGGTCGTACACGGCGTACAGGCAGGTCGCCCCGACGTCGCCCGGGGTCCCCTCGTCGCCGAGCGTGTCGGCCTCGGTGGCGAGCCTGCCCACCATGTCGTCGAGGTGGGTGAGCAGTTCGCCGGGGGGCAGGTCGATGTCGGCGAGGGTGCGCACGGCCGTGCGCAGCCGCCCCATGGTCGCCGAGGCGTGGATGCCGTGCCCCACGACGTCACCGACGACGAGCGCGACCCGGGCGCCGGACAGCGGGATCACGTCGAACCAGTCGCCGCCCACCCCGGCCCGCGCGTCGGCCGGCAGGTAGCGGGAGGCTATCTCCATCGCGGACTGCTCGGGCAGCCGCTGCGGCAGCAGGCTGCGCTGCAGAGTGACGGCCGTCCTGCGCTCGCGGGTGTAGCGCCAGGCGTTGTCGATGCAGACCGCCGCCTTGGCCGCCAGCTCCTCGGCCAGCACCACGTCGTCGTGCTGGAACGGTTCCGGACGCCGGTGCCGGACGAGCACGGCGACGCCCAGCGCGACGCCGCGCGCCGACAGCGGGACGGCGATCACCGAGTGGAGTCCGAAGTCCCGGATGCGGGCCATGCGCACCGGGTCCCCGGCGACCCAGGCGGGGATCGCGGCCTCGGTCACCTGACGGCGGACGGGCCGTCCCGTGCGCAGGCACTGGGCCGGCGGCGAGCTCTCCGGGTACACGTCGACGTCACCCGGCTGGAGGACGGCCTCGGGGGCGCCCGGCAGCACGGACCGGTGGGCGACGCGGCGCAGCGGCAGGGACCCGCCGGTCGTGGTCTCCTCCTGCCCCGCCTCGAACGACGTCAGCAGGTCGACGCTGAGGAAGTCCGCCAGGCCCGGCACCGCCACGTCGGCCAGCTCCTGTGCGGTCCGGGTCACGTCGAGGGTGCTGCCGATCAGGGTGCTGGCCTCGGCGATCAGCTGGAGGCGCTGGCGGGCCCGGTGCTGCTCCGTCATGTCGTGCCCGGTGGACGCCACGCCCAGGACCCGGCCGTCCGCGTCCTGCACCCGGTAGAGATCGACCGCCCACGCGTGTTGCCGGCTCTCGCCCGGGGCCCGAACGACGTTCTCCACGTGCCGCGGCTCGCCGGTCTCCAGCGTCCGCCGCATCAGCCGCTCGACGTCCTGCGCCGACGCCGTGGGCAGGACGTCGGTGATCCGCAGGCCGCGCAGATACTCCTCGTCCAGGCCGAGCGCGCGCTGTGCGGCCTGGTTGGACCGGCAGAAGCGCAGGTCCGTGTCGTGCACCGAGGTCGCGCAGCAGGGGGACTCGAGGAACCCCCACCGCATGAGCGCGTCCTCGTCGGTCCGGGGCCGGGGCGGTGACGCCGGCACCGCGCAGACCAGCAGCCAGTCCCGGACGCCGTCGTCCCCGGTCCGGTGATGTGCGACGACCCTGGCCTCCACCGGACGACCGGCCCGGTGCCGCAGGTCGAGCACCCCGTGCCACCGCGTCCGCCGGGCGAGGGGCAGACCGGCGGGGGGCTGGTCGGTGAGGGGCAGACCCATGGGCGGCCCTCCGGAGGCAGGCGGCGCCCCGGGAGCCGGGTCGGCCGGGCGCGGATCTGCCGGGGGCAGGTGGGCCCAGGGCAGGTCGACCGCCGGCGGGCCGGTCCGGGGCGGGTCGCCGGGCGGGGGCGGGGGGTCCGGCGAGGTCGGGGCGCGGGCGAGCAGGACGGTGGCCGGGCGGCCGACGATCTGCTCCGCCGTGTAGCCCAGCAGTCGTGCGGCGCCCGCGTTCCAGCCGGTGACGGCGCCCTGTTCGTCGACGGTGACCCGCGCGGTCAGCGCCTCGCCGACGGCCTCCGATGCCTCGCTCATCTCACTCTCCCGCGGAATGCGCAACCCGTATCATTCCCGGCAAATCCACGCATACACGGAATCACTCGTATTTCCGTGAGACATCCGCGACCGCCGGCCGCCGGCGGCTCGTCCCGCCGGCGTTCGGGCCACCCCTCGCTCACACCCCGTCCGGCGCCCCTTCCGCCCCTCGCCGCCCCTCCGGCGGACCTCCGCCCACGGTGAAGCCGATCACCGAGCCGCCGCCCGCGCGCCGCGCGGCGAACGGCGCGCCGCCGTGGGCCAGCGCCACCTCGCGCACGATGGACAGACCGAGGCCGGATCCGGGCCGGGACCGGGCGTCGGCGGCGCGGTAGAAGCGGTCGAAGACGCGCGTCAGGTCGGCCTCGGCGATGCCGGGCCCGCGGTCGAGGACCTCGACGCGGACGACGCCCGGCCGGGCGGGTCCGGTGACGGCGATCTCGACGGGCGCCCGGCCGTCCCGGTCGAACTTGGCGGCGTTCTCCACGAGGTTCGACACCGCCCGCTGGAGCATGCCCGGCCGCCCGTAGGAGCTGGTGTCGCCGGACGCCCGCAGCAGGATCTGCCGTCCGGTGCGGCGTCGGGCGAGGGCCGCCACCTCCTCGGCGAGGTCGGCGAGGTCCAGCTTGCGCGGCGGCTCGGCGTCGGACTGGCCGGCCGCGAGGTCGACGAGCTCGTTGACCAGGTCGGTCAGCTCCCGTGCCTCCTGGCCGAGGTCCGCCACCAGCTCGTCGCGGATGTCCGGCGGCAGCTCGTCGATGCGGCGCAGCAGGGAGATGTTGGTCCGCAGCGACGTCAGCGGCGTGCGCAGCTCGTGGCCGGCGTCCTGGACGAGCCGGCGCTGGTCCTCCTCCGACTGGGCGAGCCGGCCCAGCATGCGGTCGAAGGCGCGGCCCAGCCGCCCCACCTCGTCGTGGCCGGTGACGGGCACCTGCACGCCGAGCCGCCGGGTGCGGGCGACGTTCTCGGCGGCGGTGGTGAGGATCACCAGACGGTGGGTGATGCGCCGGGCCAGCCACCAGCCGAACAGGCCGGCGGCCGTCACGACCGCGGTCATCAGGATCAGCGTGCGCTGCTGGAGCGCCCGCAGCAGGTCCTCGGTGTCGCTGAACTCCTGCGCCACCTGGACCGCGCCCCGCCCGCCGCCGAGCGAGACGGTCGCGATGCGGTAGACGTCGCTGCCGACGTCGACGTCCTTGTGCTCGGCCATCTGCCCGGCGTCGGCGGCGCCCGCCGCCGCGCGGTCGGCGGTCGCCACCGGCAGCCGTGGCGTGCCGCCGTCCACGACCCTCCCGTCCGGGCCGAGCACCTGCACGTCCGTGCGGGCCGGCCGCACGATGTCGTGCCCGGGCTCGGCCGAGGAGAAGTCCTCCGGCGCCATCCGCTGGTCGCGCACCTCGTCCCGCAGGTCCTGCACGACCTCGTCGAACACGGACTCCTGGTCGACCCGGACCAGCCGGGCGGCCGCCGAGTAGGACAGGACGCCGACGAGGACGGTGACGGCGGCGGTCACGGCGGCGAAGGACACCGCGAAGGTGGTGCGCAGCGACACCAGCTTCGGCCGCGGCCGGGACAGGAACGAGGGCAGCAGCCGGCGCAGCACGGGGCGCTGACGGCTCACCGGCGCACCCCTCAGTCCTCGCGCAGCACGTAGCCCACGCCGCGCACGGTGTGGATCAGCTGCGGGGCGCCGGGCTGGTCGAGCTTGCGGCGCAGGTAGCCGACGTAGACGGCGAGGTTCTTGGAACCGGGCCCGAAGTCGTAGCCCCAGATGCGGTCGTAGATCGTGGAGTGGTCCAGGACGATCCCGGCGTTGCGCACCAGCAGTTCCAGCAGTTCGAACTCGGTGCGGGTGAGCTCCAGCTCCCGTTCGCCCCGCCAGGCCCGACGTGCCTGCGGGTCCATGCGCAGCCCGGCCGCCTCCACGTGCCGCTCGGGAGTCGGCCTGGGGACATCGGGGGCGGGGGCGACGGCGTCGGCGTTGGTCCGGCGCAGCAGCGCCCGCAGCCGGGCGAAGACCTCCTCGACGTCGAACGGCTTGACGACGTAGTCGTCGGCGCCCGCGTCCAGCCCGGCGATCCGGTCCGCGGTCTCCACCAGCGCGGTCAGCATCAGGACGGGTGTGCGGTCGCCCTCGGCGCGCAGCACCCGGCAGACCTGGAGGCCGTCGATCCCGGGCATCATCACGTCGAGGACGAGCACGTCCGGCGGGTTCCTGTGGGCCTGCGCCAGCGCCTCGACTCCGTCGGCGACCGCGGTGACCCGGTAGCCCTCCAGGGCCAGGGCGCGTTCCAGGGCGTTGCGGATGGCACGGTCGTCTTCGGCGAGCAGCACGGTGGGAGGCACCCGCCCAGTCTGCCAAGGCCTGCGGCGGTCGGGCCGGGGGGAGGGCCGTACCGTCACCCTTCTTACTCGGCTCTCACCGTCCGGGTGGGCGTACCCAGGGGCCGACGCCGCCGGACGCCCGCTTCGGCCCGAAACGGCCTCGTCCTCGGTCTCCCCCGGAAGGGGTGCCCCCGGACGGGGGTGCCCCGGACGGGCCGGATCTCCCGTCCGGGGCCCGGAGGGGCGGCGGTCACCGGGCGGCCAGCGCCGCCAGCTGCTCGGCGAAGGGCACCACCGTGAACTCGGACTCCTGGTCGGCCCTCGCCGGTTGCGGAGCCGACCCGGGCGCGGACAGGCCCGTCATCAGCGTGGCCAGCTCACCCGCCGCGCGCTCGATCCGCTCCGGCAGGCCCTGCGCGCCCCAGTCCTCCGAGGCCGCGTAGACGGCGGTCGGGACGACGACGGCGTGCAGGTAGGAGAAGAGCGGCCGCAGCGCGTGCTCCAGCACCAGCGAGTGGCGCGCGGAGCCGCCCGTGGCGGCGATGAGCACCGGCTTGCCGGCCACGGCGTCCGGGTCGAGCACGTCGAAGAACGACTTGAACAGGCCGCTGTAGGACGCGGAGAACACCGGGGTGACGACGATCAGTCCGTCCGCCGCCGCCACCGCCTCCTGCGCGGCCGCGAGCCGCCGCCCGGGGAAGCCGTTGGTGAAGTGGTGGGCGATCTCCACGGCCAGGTCGCGCAGCTCCACGACCTCGACGTCGACGGACGCGTGCCGTTGCACCGCCCCGGTGAGCCGGTCGGCCAGCAGCCGGGTGGACGACGGGACGCTCAGCCCCGCCGAGAGCACGACGAGTTTCATGCCACGACCTCCTTCTCCGCCTTGCCCCCGTGGGCTCCTTCGGCCCCTTCTGCCTGCTTCTGCGCGAGCAGCGACCCGTGGGTCGGCGCGTCCGGCACGTCGGCCGGACGGCCCGCGGCGAACTCCTTGCGCAGCACCGGAACGACCTCCTCGCCGAGCAGGTCGAGCTGCTCCAGCACGGTCTTCAGCGGCAGCCCCGCGTGGTCCAGCAGGAACAGCTGACGCTGGTAGTCGCCCGCGTACTCGCGGAACTTCAGGGTCTTCTCGACGACCTGCTCGGGCGTGCCGACGGTCAGCGGGGTCTGGTCGGTGAAGTCCTCCAGGGACGGCCCGTGCCCGTAGACCGGCGCGTTGTCGAAGTACGGGCGGAACTCACGCACCGCGTCCTGCGAGTTCTTCCGCATGAACACCTGGCCGCCCAGGCCGACGATGGCCTGCTCGGGCGTGCCGTGCCCGTAGTGCGCGTACCGGGCGCGGTAGAGCTCGACCATCCGCTTGGTGTGGTCGGCCGGCCAGAAGATGTTGTTGTGGAAGAAGCCGTCGCCGTAGAACGCGGCCTGCTCGGCGATCTCGGGAGAGCGGATGGAGCCGTGCCAGACGAACGGCGGCACGTCGTCCAGCGGGCGGGGCGTGGAGGTGAAGCCCTGCAACGCGGTGCGGAACTTCCCCTCCCAGTCGACGACGTCTTCGCGCCACAGCCTGCGCAGCAGGGCGTAGTTCTCGACGGCGAGGTTGATGCCCTCGCGGATGTCCTGTCCGAACCAGGGATAGACCGGGCCGGTGTTGCCGCGCCCCATCATCAGGTCCACGCGCCCGTCGGCCAGGTGCTGGAGCATCGCGAAGTCCTCGGCGATCTTCACCGGGTCGTTCGTGGTGATGAGGGTGGTGGAGGTGGAGAGGATCAGCCTCTCCGTCTGCGCGGCTATGTAGCCGAGCATGGTGGTCGGGGACGAGGGCACGAACGGCGGGTTGTGGTGCTCGCCGGTCGCGAAGACGTCGAGGCCGACCTCCTCCGCCTTCAGCGCGATCGCGACCATGGCCTTGATCCGCTCGCGCTCGGTCGGCGTACGGCCCGTGGTGGGGTCCGGCGTGACATCGCCGACGCTGAAGATCCCGAACTGCATGGTCGCTCACCCTCCAGGTTGTTGACGCTTCAACTATACCCGGAGAACCGCGACCCGCCCAGGGCTATTCCCCTCGACCTACGGCCGCGCCCCGCGTCCGCCTATGGCCGTGCCCCGCGTCCGCCACGGCCGTTCCCGGCGGCCCTCGCCGGCCGCTCCCTCTCCCCTCGCCCCTCCTTCACGCCTTCCTTCACGCCTTCCAGTGCGGGTCACGGCCGGTCCGCGCGAGCAGCCGCTCGAAAGGAGGCGCGTCCTCGGCCGCCGCCACCGCCTCGCCGAACACACCCATCCGCCGGGCCGTCGGCTCCAGCACGGCGACCGCCCCGGCCAGCTCCGCCACCACCGCCTCGTCGGCCTCCGGGAAGTCCTGGCCGGTGGCCCGCGCCAGATCCCACACGTGCACCGTCAGATCCAGCAGCGCCATCGAGCCGACCAGCCGCGCGGGCATGTCCATCGCGCCCGTCGTGCCCTCCTCGGCGCCCGGCGCGGACCAGGCCGCCACCAACAGGTCCGTCTCCGCCACCAGCCGCCCGCGCCAGTCCGGCCCCGCACCCACCCGATCGGGAGCCTCCCCGAACTCCGACTCCTCCTTCGCCGCCAGCCGCTGGAACTGGACGACCACCTGGAACAGATGGTTGACCAAGGTCTTCACGTCGTACTCCGCGCAGGGCGTGGGGCCGGCCAGAGCCGCGTCCGGGATGCCCCGCACCACCGGCCCGACCCGCTCGCGCGCCCTGCCGAGCAGCTCGCCGATGCCGTACCCGCTCCCACGGCCGCCGTCGTGGATGCCGATGCCGCTGCCTACGTGGATGCCGCTGCCGCTGCCTTCGCTGTCCATGCCCCGACCGTAGGGACGCCCGCCGCCGCCCGTCTTGAAGAAACGCGACGTACGATCCGGGCATGGCCGCCCCCCGCCGCGACACCCGCGGGATCGTCGACCCGGCCGGGCTGCTGGCCCGCGTGCGGTTCCGCCGCCACCGGCCCGCCGAGCCGCTGCGCCGTCATGTCGAGACGTACTGGCTGATCGACTGGGACCTGCCCGAGCCGTACGCCTCCCACATCGTCCCGCACCCGTCCGTCAACCTCACCTTCCAGTGGGAGGAGGCCGACGGCCCGCCCTACGGCGAGCTGACCGGCGTCGCCCGCGGCCTCTACACCAGAAAGCTCACCGGCCGGGGACGGGTCTGCGGGGTGAAGTTCCGCCCCGGCGGCTTCCGCCCGTACGCCCCCGCGGAACCCGTCGCGCACTGGACCGGCCGCGTCCTGCCCGCCGGCGACGTCTTCCCCCGGGCCGGCGGAGACATCCCCCGGACGGTGACCGGCCCCGCCGACGACCTCGGCCGGGTCGCCGCCCTCGACGCCTTCCTGCTCTCCCTCGACCCCGAGCCCGACCCGCGCGCCGACCAGGCCATGGACCTCGTCGAGCAGATCCGCGCCGACCGCACCGTGCGCCGTGTCGCCGACCTCGCCCGCGCCGGGGACCTCTCGGTACGGGCCCTGCAACGGCTCTTCGCCGCCTACGTCGGCGTCAGCCCGAAGTGGGCCATCCTCCGCTACCGCCTGCACGAAGCCCTGGAAGTCGCCGGCACCCGGCAGGATCTCGACTGGGCCGGCCTCGCCGCCGACCTCGGCTACGCCGACCAGGCCCACCTGGCCCGCGACTTCACCGCCACCGTCGGCCTCCCCCCGGCCGCCTACGCCCACGCCGCCCGCACTCCGTAGGCCCGGGCCGCAGCCGTCCGCCGCGAGCCCGGCCCGTGCACAGCCGCCGGCCGGCCGGCGGCCCGACCGGCTTCAGGACGTCAGCGGCAGGGCGTCCATGTACGCGTTGGACGGCTTGGGCGCCTTCGCCACGCTCCGGGCGTCCAGCGCGACCGCCGCCGACGCCGTGCCCAGCGTCCCGCCCGGATGCCAGGTCCCGGTGACGTTCACCCAGGTGTCCGCCTTCGGCGCGGCGGCCCCGTGGACCAGCACCTTCACCGACGACGCGTCCGCCGCACAGCAGCTGACGACGATCCGGGTCAGATACCAGCCGTCCCCGCCCGGGGCCGGCGTGACGAACCCCGTCATCACCACGGTCCGCTTCCCGACGGCCCGCGACCGGTCCTGCTGCACGCGCTGGGTGAAGTCGGTCAGCGTGATCGGCAGCGGGGAGGTCGCCGGCAGCGGGTCGAATCCGTCCTCCTCCACCGCCACCGCCTTGGCCGGTTCACGCGAGGCGGTGTACGAGCCGAGCGCGGGCGGGGCGTAGAACAGCAGGCTCAGCACCGGCAGGAAGAGCAGCCACGCCACCCGCGGCACCCGGGAGTGATCGTGCCCGTGCGCGACCCCGCCCCCGCTCCCGCTCCCGTCGCCGTCAGGCCGACGCCGGTGCCCATGCCCGTGGTCACGGTCGTGGTCGTGGTCGTGGTCGTGCCCAAGGTCGTGCTCGTCGCGCCCGCCGCCGGTCCGTCGCCGGCCCCACGCCTCCGCCGCCGCCCACGCCCCCAGCACCACCAGCACCGCTCCGGACGCGACCAGCAGCGGCCGCATGCCCGCCTTCACCAGATTGAGGTACAGGTCGGTGAAGAGCGCGGCGTGCAGCAGCCCCAGACCGCTCAGCACCAGCAACGCCGCCTGCGCGAACCGCCTCACAGCAACACCCCTCCGATCACCGCGCTGCACACCACCGCGACCACCGCCGTGGCCGCCGAGAAGCGCACCGCGAACGCCCGCCCGAACGTCCCCGCCTGCAACGCGATCAGCTTCAGGTCCACCATCGGCCCCACCACCATGAACGTCAGCCGCGCCACCGGCGAGAACCCGCTGAGCGACGCCGCCACGAACGCGTCGGCCTCGCTGCACACCGCCAGCACGATCGCCAGCGCCGCCAGGAACAGCACCGACAGCCACGGCGACCCCGCGAACGTGTCCAGCACCGAACGCGGCACCGCCACGTTGAACGTCGCCGCCGCCATCGCCCCCACCACCAGGAAACCCCCGGCGTGCAGGAAATCGTGCTGGAAACCCTGCCGGAACTCCCGGAACCGGCTGTGCCCCGGCACATGTCCCGCCGGCCGGTCGGTCCGCGGCCGCAGCCACTCCTCGCGGCCCAGCCAGAGCCACAGCCAGCCCATCGCGGCGGCCGTGACCAGCGAGGCCACCAGCCTCGCCAGCACCATCTCCGGACGGCCCGGGAACGCCACTGCCGTGGCCGTCAGCACCACCGGGTTCACCGCCGGCGCCGACAGCAGGAACGCGAACGCCGCGGCCGGCGTCACCCCCCGCCCGATCAGACTGTTCGCCACCGGCACCGACGCGCACTCGCACCCCGGCAGCACCACTCCCGCCGCCCCCGCCACGGGCACGGCCAGCGCGGGCCGCTTCGGCAGCACCCGCTGGAAGACACTCGCCGGCACGAACGCGTTGATCGCCCCCGACAACGCCGTCCCCAACAGCAGGAACGGCAGCGCCTGCACGGTCACGGCCAGACACACCGTCCGCCACGCCTGCACCGCCGGCTCGTCCAGCGACCGCCCGACGACCACCAGCAGGACACCCGGCACCACCGCCGCGCCCAGCAGCAACAACGGCCAGTGCCGCGGCAGCCCGCCCCCCGCGGGAGCGTCCGCCCCGCCGTCGGCCACCGCCCCGGAAGGCCGTATGTCCGTCTCCTGCATCCCGCCCTACACCCGCCCTTCCCGCAACCGCACGACCTGCTCCGCGCCGAACTCCACCGTCCGCCGCATGTGCCGCACGATCACCGCGAGCTCGGCGTCCGCGAGATCGTCGAAGAGCGGCATCCAGTCGCCGCCCAGCCGCTCCCACATCCGCCCGAACTCCGCGATCCGCTCCGGCACGGTCGCCACGAGCACCCGCCGCCGATCCGCCGCGTCCCGCCGGCGCACCACATAGCCCGCCTTCTCCAACCGGTCCACCAGCCGGGTCGCCGACCCCGTGGTGAGCCCCGTCAGCTCCGCGACCCGGCCCGTCGTCACCGGCTCCCGCTCCAGCGCCAGCAGGTTCAGACACTGCAGATCCGTGGGGTGCAGCGCCAGCCGGTCCGCGAGCGCCTGGTTGAACAGGGCATACGCGGCCGCGTACCGCCGGGAGACCACGGACAGCTCGTCCAGCAGCCGCGACCGCACGTTCCGGGACATCGCTCCCCTTCGCCGGAGCCGGCGCCGTCGTCGGCGCCGTCCGCAGATCGTACGACGCACCGGTCCCACGGTCCTCAGAAGAAGTACGCGTCCCCGGTGTCCAGCACCAGCACCGTCTGACGTCGCCCCGGCGCGGGCCCCCGACCGGCCGCACATCCCGCCCGCCTATCCTGGCCGTAGCCCAGCCGCACCCCGCCCCACCGCCCCGACCGAGGAGCAGTCCATGGCCGCCGCCGCACCGTCCGCCGCCTCCCGCATCGCCGTCGTCACCGGTGCGAGCAGCGGGATCGGCGCCGCGACCGCCCGGGAACTCGCCGCGGCCGGTTACCGCGTGGTCCTGACCGCCCGCCGCAAGGACCGCATCGAGGCGCTCGCCGAGGAGATCACCCGCGCGGGCGGCTCCGCCGCGGCCTACCAGCTGGACGTCACCGACCGCGCCGCCGTCGACGAGTTCGCCACCGCCTTCCGGACGATCGGCGTGCTCGTCAACAACGCCGGCGGCGCACTCGGCGCCGACCCCGTCGCCACCGGCGACCCCGCCGACTGGCGCACCATGTACGAGACGAACGTCCTCGGCACCCTGAACGTCACCCAGGCGCTCCTCCCCCAGCTCGTGGCGAGCGGCGACGGCACCGTGGTCGTGGTGTCCTCCACCGCCGGACTCGGCACCTACGAGGGCGGCGCCGGCTACGTCGCCGCCAAGCACGGCGCGCACGTTCTCGCCGAGACCCTCCGCCTGGAGATCGTCGGACAGCCGGTCCGGGTCATCGAGATCGCCCCCGGCATGGTGAAGACCGACGAGTTCGCCCTCACCCGCTTCGGCGGCGACCAGGACAGGGCGGCCAAGGTCTACCAGGGCGTCGCCGAACCCCTCACCGCCTCCGACGTCGCCGAGACCATCGCCTGGGCGGTGACCCGCCCCAGCCACGTCAACGTCGACCTCCTCGTCCTGCGCCCCCGCGCCCAGGCGTCGAACACCAAGGTCCACCGCGAGCTGTGAGCCCGTCGCGGCGCCCCCGTGCGCAAGGGGCGCCGCCTCACGCGGTCAGGGGCCCGGGCAGCCCGGATCGTCGACGATCACCGCGTGGGCCGGGATGATGACGACGTCGTCGTCGTCCTCCTGCACGAACTTCGTCGTGGCATAACCCCGCCGGCCCTTCCCGACGCACTTCGTCGCCAGGTTCCCGAACCCGTCCGGGAAGTTGTAGACCTCGGCCGGGGTGTCCTCCCCGGCCCGCCCGGCCACCGGCGCGTCGGCCTTGCCCCGCTCGTCGTAGTACTCCTGCGAGCACCCGCCGAGCAGGAGCGCGAGGGCGCACGCCACGCCGACCGCAGTCAGCCGCCGCATGTCTTGTCCTGCACGATCTGCACGTTCGACGGACCGGACGCGTTGGTCGTCACGTACGCCCGGTACCCGTGCCCCACGCACTTGGTGGCCAGGTTCCCGAAACCGTCGGGCATGTTGAACACCTCGGCGGGCGTGTCGTCCCCCGCCTTCCCCTGCACCGGGGCGTCCCCCTTGCCGCGCTTGTCCTCGTACTCCTGGGAACAGCCGGCCAGCGTCCCGACGGCCAGCAGCACCAGCCCCACAGCCCAGACTCCCGCACGCATCCGCTTGCGCTCCATCGCAGAACCCCCGTTCTCTCGTGCCCCCGTGCCCCCGTGCCCCCGTGCCCCCATGGGCCCGCATGTCGCATCCCAGTTCGAGCAAGGTCGAGGGTGCACCTGAAGACACCGCCGCGCCCCGCTCCGGTTCCCGGGCCACCGTAAGGTCTGGTCCGTGGACCGACACATACCGTTCGAGACCCTGCACAACTTCCGCGACCTGGGCGGATACCCCACCGACACCGGCCGCCGCATCCGCCCCGGCCGCCTGTTCCGCGCGGACTCCCTCGGCAAGCTCACGCCCGGCACCCCGGACTGGGACCGCTTCCTCGCCCTGGACGTCCGCACGGTGATCGACCTGCGACACCCCCGGGAGATCGAGGCGCGGGGCCGCGTCCCCCGGCACGACTCCTTCGCCTACCAGAACCTCAGCATCGAGCACCGCCCCTACAACCAGGCGGCGCTGACCCCGGACCTCGACCCCGGCCCCTACCTCTGCGCGCGCTACATGGAGGTCGCCGAGGACGGCGTCAAGGAGATCGCGACGGCACTGCGTCTGGTGGCCGAGACGGAGCACGGCCTGGTCTTCCACTGCGCCTCCGGCAAGGACCGCACCGGCCAGCTCGCCGCTTTGATCCTCGCCCTCCTCGGCGTCCCCGACGAGACGATCATCGAGGACTTCAGTCTGACCGAACTGGCGACCCAGGCCCTGCTGGACGACTGGCGAGCCCGCAACGGCGGCCGCTCCCCGGCCTGGCCGGCCTTCGGGCGCGCCCCCGAGGCGGCGATGCGCCTGTTCCTGGCAGCCCTGCGCGAGCGCCACGGCTCGGTGGAGGCGTACGTGACGCACGCCCTGGGCCTGGACGCGGCCGAACTGTCCACCGCCCTGTGCTCCCGTCTCCTCGAACCCCTCCCCACCACCTGGCCGGAGCCGGCCTACCGCAAGGCGCGGCCGCAGGACGCGGTCGCCCTGGTCCGCCTGCGCGACACGGCCGCCCTGTGGCAACTGGCCCGCGGCATCCGGCAATGGCAGCCGGGCGAGAAGACCGAGGCGCACTTCGTCGACCGCATGCGCGAGGGCGAGGTCTGGCTGGCGCACACCGGAGCCGCCCTCACGGGCGCCTACGAACTCTGGTGGGACGACCCGGCGGCCTGGGGCCCCCGCCCGCCCGACGCGGGCTACGTCCACCGCCTGATGACGGCCCCGCACACCGCCCCGCCCGGCGCCGGCCGCAGGCTGCTGGCCCACGCCGAGTCCCGCATCAGCGCCGCCGGCCGCCCCTACGCCCGCCTCGACTGCCTCTCCGCCAACCCCCGCCTGCGCGCCTACTACGAGTCGGCCGGCTACACGGTCGTGGGCGAGCAGCGCGCGAAGGACGGCGGCTCGGGCAGCCCGTACGCGGTGACACTGCTGGAGAAACGGCTCGGGTGAACGTGCGGATGAGGCCCCCGCGCACGGGAGCCTCATCCGCTCACCCCTTCACGCAGATGAACTGCTTCAGCTTCGCCACCACCTCGACCAGGTCACGCTGCTGTTCCATCACCTGATCGATGTTCTTGTAGGCGCCGGGAATCTCGTCCACCACGCCGGAGTCCTTGCGGCACTCCACGCCCCGTGTCTGCGCCTCCAGGTCCTTCGTCGAGAAGCGACGCCTGGCCGCGGTGCGGCTCATACGGCGACCTGCCCCGTGCGAGGCCGAGTTGAAGGCCTTCTCGTTACCGATGCCCTTCACGATGTAGGTGGCCGTCCCCATGGAGCCGGGGATGATTCCGAGGTCGCCGGCGCCCGCCCTGATCGCGCCCTTACGGGTGACCAGGAGGTCCATCCCGTCGTAGCGTTCCTCCGAGACGTAGTTGTGGTGACAGCTGACCTCCATCTCGAAGGTCGGCCTCGCCTTCTTGAACTCCTTGCGGACCACGTCCTTCAGGAGCGCCATCATGATGGTGCGGTTGTACTTCGCGTACTCCTGCGCCCAGTAGAGGTCGTTGCGGTAGGCCGCCATCTGCGGAGTGTCCGAGATGAAGACGGCGAGATCGCGGTCGACCAGGCCCTGGTTGTGCGGGAGCTTCTGGGCGACTCCGATGTGGTGGTCCGCCAGTTCCTTGCCGATGTTGCGGGAACCGGAATGCAGCGTGAGCCACACGAAACCCTCGGTGTCGAGCGAGAACTCACAGTAGTGGTTTCCCGCTCCCAGCGTCCCCATCTGCCTGCCCGCCCGTTCGCGGCGGAACCTCACCGACTCCGCGACGCCGTCGAACCGGCCCCAGAAGTCGTCCCAGCCACCGACGGCCAGACCGTGCAACTGCCCCGGATCCACGGGGTCGTCGTGCATCCCCCGCCCGACCGGAACAGCCTGCTCGATCTTCGAGCGCAGCCGGGACAGGTCCCCCGGCAGGTCGTTCGCCGTCAACGACGTCCTGACCGCCGACATGCCGCACCCGATGTCGACCCCCACCGCCGCCGGGCAGACGGCCCCGCTCATGGCGATGACCGAGCCGACCGTCGCGCCCTTGCCGTAGTGGACGTCCGGCATGACCGCCAGGCCCTTGATCCACGGCAGGGTGGCAACGTTGCGCAGCTGCTGCAGCGCACCCTCCTCGACCGAGGCCGGGTCGGCCCACATGCGGATGGGCACCTTCGCGCCCGGCATTTCCACGTACGACATATGACCCAATCCCCCTGGAAAACCAACAAAAGCAGTGATTCGCAAAACCGGTGCCAAGGTCGACGAAAACGGACGGCGGACCGGCATCCACGGTGGTGCGTGCGATACACATTGTCTGCAGGGACCGACCTCGCCCGGCAAGCGATTAACCAGCGGGGACGCGGGCCCGGAGACCGAACATCCCGAAGTGACCGTCGAGAGGAGCCGACCGTGCAGCGGAAGGCCTATGTACCCGGCGTCGTCGCGCTCCTCGCGGCGCTGCTGGCCGGCTGCACCGGCGGCTCGGACGACACCGGCTCGGACGACAACTCCAACCCGGGCGAGGCCAACACGTCGGCGCCCGCCGCCCGGCCGGGCAAGTACACCACGCTGCCGGAGGCGTGCGGCGTGGTGAGCCGGGCCACGCTCGACTCCCTGCTTCCCGGCATCCAGCAGCTCACCGACGTGACGCGACGCGACGCGGCCTACGCCGGCGAGGCGACGCTGACCTACGACACGGACCGCAAGGTGGGATGCCGTTGGAAGGTGGAGTCGACGGACGCCACCGATCATCTCCTCGTCGATTTCGAGCGGGTCGTCTCGTACGACAACGCGGTGAGCGACGACTCCCAGGCGGAGACGCTCTTCGCGAAGAAGGTGACGGCGGCCGACCTGCCGGCGCCCGTCGCGTCCGCCACGGCCGGCGTGTCGCCCTCCACGAGTGCCACGGGTTCCCCGAGCGCGGGGGCTTCGTCCTCGTCGACGGCCGGCGTCTCCTCCGTCTCGCCGTCGGCCTCCTCGCCGGCGGCCTCGGCCTCGGCCTCCTCGACGGTCGCGCCGGCCGATCTGCAGCCCCGGCTGCTGGACGACCTCGGAGACGAGGCGTTCGTCGACGACGCGCTCGGGAGTTCCGGTTCGACGGTCGCACAGCGGACGGTGACTGTGGCGTTCCGCACGTCGAACGTCTTGGTGACCATCCAGTACGAGGAGCAGCCGGCGACGCTCGGCGTGACGCCGGACAGTGAGGAAATGCAGGACAAGGCCCGGAAACTGGCCGCGCAGTTGGTCGACTCACTGGCCGGCTGAGGTCCGTCGGGGGCGGTTCGCGCCCCGCCCGCGAAGCCTTCGAAGCGCAACCGCACAGAGTCTTCACCGCGTACCGTGGCCCCTCGGACCCGATCCGACCGCAGGAACCACGAGCGTCATGAGTGAAGGAACCATGCAGCGACGAGCCCAGCGAGACGGCCAGTTCAACCAGCGCGAGGAGCGTGACGAGCGAGCGAGGCGCACGGGAGGGCTCAACCGCCTCCTGGCAGCCACGGTCGCCGTCCCGGTGATGCTGATCGCCGCGGGCTGCTCCTCTGACTCCGGCTCGGACGACGCCTCGAAGGACGCCGGCGCCTCCACCGGTTCCGCTGCGGACCCCGCCGCGAGCGCCGCGCCCACCGTGCAGGCCGCTGCGTACAAGAAGCTGCCGGAGGCATGCGCGGCGGTGTCGAAGAAGACGCTGACCGAGCTGGTGCCGAAGGGGGTCACCTCCGGCAAGGAGGGGACGACCGGGGACACCGCGGACCGGGCGAGCTGTTCGTGGTCGAGCCTGGCCAACAACGGGGTGAAGGGGTCGCAGTTCCGCTGGCTGAACGTGTCGCTGCTGCGTTTCGAGTCGGACGCGACGACCGGCGACGGCGAGTCGCAGGCCAAGACGTACTACGCGAAGCAGGTCAAGGACTCCCAGGCGGTGGCGGGCGCGACGAACGCGAAGTCGCAGGCGGTCGCGGGGGCGGGCGACGAGGCGACGCTGGTGCGTTACGACCTGAAGAAGACCGAGGGCGCCTTCAAGCAGCAGACGGTGGTGGCGCGGGTGGAGAACGTGGTCGTCACGCTGGACTACAACGGGGCCGGCCTGGCGGGTGACAAGGCACCGAGTGCGGACGCGCTGGCGGCCTCGGCGCAGAAGGCGGCGAAGGAAGCGGTGGCGTCGGTGCGTTCGGCCAACGGCGTCGGCGGCGGCGGGAGTTCGCAGGGTTCGTCGGCCGGTTCGGCCTCCCCGTCGCCGTCGAGGTCGGCGACCGTCTCGCCGGGCCAGGGTGCTTCGCTGCCGTCGTCGACGACGCCGAAGGCGACGGCTTCCAAGGCGGCCGCGGCGGCGCCGAAGGCGACCGCCTCCTCGAAGAGCTGACGGTCCGGAAAGGCGTGCGCCGCACACATGTGCCACCCTGTTGCGCGCAAGAGCACGCAAGGGGAGGGGAGTACGGGTGTCCGAGCGAATACAGCTGACCCGGACGCACCGCGTTCTCATCGGCGTGGTCGTGACCGGCGCTGTGATCATCGCCGGCATCGGCTTCGCCGGTTCGTACGCGGCCGTCCGTGAGCTGGCCCTGGAGAAGGGCTTCGGGAACTTCTCGTATGTGTTCCCGATCGGCATCGACGCGGGCATCTGCGTCCTGCTGGCCCTGGATCTGCTGCTGACCTGGATCCGCATCCCGTTCCCGCTGCTGCGGCAGACGGCGTGGCTGCTGACCGCGGCGACGATCGCGTTCAACGGCGCGGCGGCGTGGCCGGATCCGCTCGGCACCGGCATGCACGCGGTGATCCCGATCCTGTTCGTGGTGTCGGTGGAGGCGGCCCGGCATGCGATCGGCCGCATCGCGGACATCACGGCGGACAAGCACATGGAGGGCGTGCGCATCACGCGCTGGCTGCTCTCCCCCGTGCCGACGTTCCTGCTGTGGCGTCGTATGAAGCTGTGGGAGCTGCGCTCCTACGACCAGGTGATCAAGCTGGAGCAGGAACGTCTCGTCTACCAGGCGAGGCTGCGTTCGCGCTTCGGCCGTGCGTGGCGGCGCAAGGCGCCGGTGGAGTCGTTGATGCCGCTGCGGCTGGCCCGTTACGGCGTTCCGCTGGCGGAGACCGCTCCGGCGGGCCTGGCGGCGGCGGGGATAGAGCCCGCGCTGCTGCCCCCGATGCCGGCCCGGGCGCAGGCCCTGTCGCAGCAGCAGGTGCAGGCGCCCGCCCCGGCTCAGCTGCAGGGGCCGGCGGCGCCGGAGTCCCCGCGGAGTCCGCAGGAGTCGGCGGCGGGCTTCGGACGGCAGCCGCAGCCCCGGCAGGCGCAGCAGCCGTCCGGGCAGCCCGGGTCGCCCGAGGAGGAGCAGAGCCCCTGGTTCCAGGCGATGCCTCACGAGGTCACCTACCAGGGCGGTTACGACCCCACCTACGACCCCTCGGAGCAGTACGCCCAGTGGTACGAGGAGCAGCAGCAGGCGGAGCAGTACCAGGAGCAGTACCAGGAGGAGCCTCCTCTGCAGGAGCCCTCCCCGGAGGAGACCGGTTCCTTCCCGATCCCGGTGGGCCCGGGGCGCAGCCGTGAGCTGGGCGGGGGCGGTGGGGCTCCGCTCGTCGAACCGGACGAGGAGGCCTACTACCAGGTCTTCAAGCAGTCGATAAGCAGCGGCGGCTACCCGACGCCGAGCCAGTTCAGCGACGACGTGGAGGCGACGTTCGGCGGTCCGCTGCTCGACGCCGAGGCCAAGCGCATGGTGATGCGCTTCCAGAACCGTCACGCGGCGGAGCTCGAAGAGGACCACATCGCCTAGGCGTGTCACGCCAGGGGCCGTCCGGTGGGTCACGGCGGCGGACGACGACGGAGGGGGCGCCCGGTGCTGACACCGG
>NZ_JBMNDR010000060.1:0-57956 GCF_052543235.1 Streptomyces sp. SAS_272
GCGTGTATCGAAAGTCCCGCCTCCCGGCGGCGTCTGGCACGCACTCCCCCAGAGGGGGGACCCCCAGCCGCGTTGTCGGGATCACCCCGATACAACCGGTATCGGGGCGACCCTCCGCCTTGCGATCGCACGCACCGGACGCCGCCGGACCCGCCCTTCGGGCGGACGACGCTACTTTCGATACACGCCCTAGTCCCGGGTGAGCAGGTAGGACCGGTCGGGGTCGAAGGTCACGTCGACAGGGGTGCCCTCGGCCAGCGCCTCCCGGGGGTCGACCCCCGGCTCGGTGACCGTGATGGTGCCGCCCGTCGTCTCCACCTCGTAGTCGATCGTGGCGCCGTGGAAGGTGGAGCGCAGCACCGCGCCGATACCGGTGCCGCCGTCGGTGACGGCGGACAGGCTGACTGTCTCCGGCCGCACCATCAGGTACGCGGCCGCGTCGGCGCTCACCTTGGGGTGCGCGGCGACGGTGAGCTGCCGACCCAGCACGGTCACGGTGGCGCGTCCGCCGCCGACCCGCTCGGGGGCCGCCTCCAGGAAGTTCGCCCGGCCGATGAAGTCGGCGACGAACACACTGGCCGGCCGGGCGTAGATCTCGCCCGGCGTGGCGGCCTGCTCCACCCTTCCCTTGTTCATCACCACGATCCGGTCGGACATGCTCATCGCCTCGTCCTGGTCGTGCGTGACGTAGATGCTGGTGATGCCGAACATCTTCTGGATGCGCCGGATCTCCGCCCGCATCGCGTCGCGCAGCTTCGCGTCCAGGTTGGACAGCGGCTCGTCGAACAGCAGGACCTTCGGCTGCACCACCAGGGCGCGGGCCAGTGCGACGCGCTGCTGCTGGCCGCCGGACAGCTCGTGCGGGCTGCGGTCCTCCAGTCCGACCAGGTTCATGCTGGTGACGGCCATCCTCATGCTGGTGGCGATGTCGTCGCGGGTGCGCCGCTGCAGTCGCATCCCGTAGGCGATGTTCTCCGCCACGGTCAGGTGCGGGAACAGCGCGTAGCTCTGGAACACCATCGCCATGGGCCTGCGCTGCGGGGGCATGGCGTCGATGGCCTTGCCGTCGAGGAGGATGCTGCCGCTGGAGCAGTCCTCGAAGCCGGCCACCATGCGCAGGGTGGTGGTCTTGCCGCAGCCCGACGGGCCGAGCAGGGTGATGAACTCCCCGGGCTCGACGTCGAGGGACACGCTGTCCACGGCGGTCACGGTGCCGGAGCGGCCGGTGAACCGCTTGGTCAGGGCGTCGAGCCGCAGGCGTCCGCTGTCGGCCTCGCGCGGTGGCGCGGTGATGAGTTCGGGCGCGGCGGCGGTCATGTCTTCTGCCTTTCGGAGGTGGCGGTGCGTTGCAGGGCGGCGCCGGTGCCGACGACGAAGCGGATGAGGGCGAAACCGATGAGCACGAGTGTCGTCAGCACCGTGCAGTAGGCGAAGGCGACGCCGTACCGGCCCGTGCTGGCGGCGCTGAGGACCTGGGACGTGATGATCTTCGTCTCGGGTGTGACCAGCAGGACGATCGTCGAGACGGAGGTCATGCTGCGGGCGAAGCTGTAGCTCAGACCGGTCAGCAGCGCGGGCCGGATCAGCGGAAGCGTCACCCGGCGGAAGGTCTGCAGCGGACTCGCCCCCAGGTCCGTCGACGCCTGCTCGATGTGGGGGTGCAGCTGGGAGAGCGAGCCCACCGCGGTGCGCTGGCCCGCCGGGACGCTGCGGACGATGTACGCCAGGACGATGGCGACCGCGCCGCCGGCGACGGCGCTGCCTCCCACCAGGCTCGGGAAGGCGTGCACCGGGCCGATCCACCGGTCCGGCCGGTACGCCAGCACGAAGCCGATGCCCAGTACGGTGCCGGGAACGGCGACGCCCAGGGTGCCGCCGAGGTCGAGCAGCCAGGCCGTGCGGTCCAGGTGCCGTACGACCAGCCAGGCGATGACCAGGCCGACGAGGCCCGCGACGGGCGTTGCGATGGCCGCGAACCGGAGCGTGTCCAGCACCGCCTCGGCCCCGACCCCGGCGACGACCTCCTTGAGGTAGTCCAGCGTGAACGTGTTGTCGACGCCGAACACCCGGGTCACCGAGCCGACGATCACCGTGCCGTAGAGACTCAGGATCACCGCGGCGGCCAGCAGCGCCAGCCCGTAGACGGGCCACCGCGCCCAGCCGGTGATCAGGTGGACGCTGCCGGACGGACGGCCGGTGATCGTCGTGCGCACCTTCCGGTTCATCCACCGTCGCTGCCCGAAGTACATCGCCAGCGACGGCACGAGCAGGATCACGCAGTAGACCGCGGCGCCGGTGATGTCGTACTCCCCGGTGACCGCCAGATAGGCGCGGCCGGCCAGGACGCTGTAGTCCCCGCCGAGCACCAAGGGGTTGGCCAGGTCGGCGATCGCCTCCACGAACAGCAGCAGGAACGGCGCGACCAGACCGGGTGCCACCAGCGGCAGTATCAGCGTCCGCAGGATGCGCCACCGCGAGGCGCCCATGTTCATGGCCGCCTCCTCCAGCGCCGGGTCCAAGCCCCGCAGCATGCCGAGCAGCCCCAGGTACGCCACGGGGAACAGCGACAGCGACAGCACGAACACCAGCCCGTCGAGGCCGTAGATGTCGTACTCCACACCGAACACGCCGTGGCTGATGACACCGCGCCGGCCGTACAGCACGACGGTGGCCGTGGCGACCGCGAAAGGCGGGCTGACGATCGGTATCAGGGCGATGACGTGCAGGATCTTCTTCCCCGGCACATCGAGCCTGGCCTGGACGAACGCGAACAGGAAGCCCAGCGCCGTTCCGCAGAGGCCGACGAGAGCGCCGAGCACCAGGGTGTTGCGCAGGGTGGCGAGGTCGACCCACGACGTGAAGAACTCGGCGTAGCGCGGGAGCGCGTCGGGCGAGAAGGCGGTGGCGAGCACCGCGACCAGCGGCACGACCGCGCCGATCACCACCAGCAGGGCGACGGCGCTGATCAGGATCCGGACGCCCAGGTCGGGCCGGCGGCGCCGCCGCGGGGCCGCCACCTTCGTCGAGGTGGACGGCCCGCGGCCGGAGAGCATCGTGGTCATGACTTCGGCGCCTGCCCGACTTCTTCGTCGAACCGCTTGGTGAGAGCCGGCTTGGCCGCCCCGGCCGCGGCCGCGTCGTAGTCCACCAGCTTGAGACTGTCCAGGTCGACGACCTTGTCCGACACCTTGGCGTTCGGGTTGGTCGGGAACTGGTACGCCTTCACTCGGGGGCCGATCTCCTGCGCCTCGGGGGTCAGCGCCCAGTCGACGAACTTCTTGGCGCTCACCGGGTTCTTCGCGCCCTTGACCAGCGCGACGCCGCCGGTCTCGTAGCCGGTGCCCTCGGACGGGAAGGTCACCTCGAGGTCGGGGAAGCCCTCCTCCTTGGTGGCCACACAGTCGTGGGAGAAGATCACGCCGACGGCGACCTCGCCGCGGGCCGTCATCTGCGCCGGCGCCGAGCCGGACTTGGTGTACTGCAGCACGTTCGGGTGGAGCCGGCGCATGTACGTCAGCGCCTCGTCCTGGTCGCCGCCGGCCAGCTGGACCTGCGTCCACAGGGCCGTGTACGCGGTGCCCGAGGTGGACGGATGCGCGATGCCGATGTCCTTCTTCAGCTTCGGGTCGAGGAGGTCGGCCCAGGACTTCGGGGCGCTGAGTCCCTTCTCCTTCAGCAGCTCTCCGTTGCTGCAGAAGCCCAGCGCGCCGACGTAGACGCCGGTCCACAGACCGGAGGCGTCCTTGTACTTGGCGGGGATGACCTTCGCGTTCGCCGACGCATAGGGCTCCAGCAGGCCCATGGCGCCCGCGGCGGCGTATCCGTCAGCGGGCCCGCCGTACCACACGTCGAACTCGGTGTTGTCCTTGCCGGCCTGGATCCGGGCCAGCGCCTCGCCGCTGGAGAGGCGGACGAAGTCGGCCTTCACCCCGCTGGTCTTGGCGAACTGCTCGGTGGTGGCGGCGCACCACTCCTCCGTCGCACCGCAGGCGACGTGCACCACGCCGCCGTCCTGTGCGGCGCTGACGTCGTCGGCTTCCCGCGCACAACCACTCGCGGCGGCGAGGACCACAGCCGCCAGCGCCATCGTCAGTGCCGTGCCGCGGCGCGACCGTCTTCCCTTTGTCACGACGTTGACCTCCGCATATGCGAGCCGGGACGGCTCGGCCGAGCGATGTTTCGGCCAGATTAGGAGCGTGTGAACGGGGTGCCGGTGACGGCGGAGTGATCCCCGGTGACAGCGCCGTCACCCAGCGGGCGTCCCGTCCGGCTCGTCGGCCGGATCGCCGTCGCGGGCCTCCACCGGCAGGTCCGGCATCAGATAGCCGACCCCGCGCAGCGTGTGGATGTACGCCGAGCCGCCCGGCGCCCCCGCCAGCCGGGAGCGCAGCCGGTACACCGTGGACTTGACCACGTCCCGTCCGCCCAGCAGGTCCGTGGCGCCCCACACCTCCCGCAGCAGGTCCTGCCAGGACTGCGGCACACCGCGCCGGTTGGCCAGGTGGGCCAGCAGTTTGAACTCCGTGAACGGCAGGTCCAGCCGGTGCCGTCCCAGGGTCGCCGACTGCGCCACCGGGTCGATGACCAGCCCGCCGACTCGCACCGCCGCGCCGCTGCCCCGGCGGTGCCGGCGCACCAGTGCCTGGGCGCGCAGCGCCACCTCACGGGGATGGAACGGCTTGGTCACGTAGTCGTCCGCGCCGTTCTCCAGGCCGACGATGACGTCTTCGTGCTGGGACAGCGCGGTGAGCAGCATGACCGGCACGTCCGACCGGGCCCGGATGCGTCCGCACAGCGTGATCCCGTCCATGGCCGGCA
Source organism: Streptomyces sp. SAS_272 (assembly GCF_052543235.1). Classification (NCBI taxonomy): domain Bacteria; kingdom Bacillati; phylum Actinomycetota; class Actinomycetes; order Kitasatosporales; family Streptomycetaceae; genus Streptomyces; species Streptomyces sp. SAS_272. Next base: position 4,819 of record NZ_JBMNDR010000060.1, read on the forward strand.
TCATCACGTCCAGCACGACCAGGTCGACGGCACGGGTGCGCAGCAGGTTCAGCGCGGTGGCGCCGTCATGCGCGGTGAGCACGGTGAACCCCTGAGTCTGCAGGGCGTACTCGATGATGATCGTCATCTGCGGCTCGTCGTCGACCACCAGCGCGGTGGGCCCGGCCGTCGTGTCTGCCGGAGCCGTCATGACGTATCGGGCAGCGTCAGCAGGAACGTCGTCCCGCGGGTGGACGCGGTGTGCACCATGATTTCCCCTCCGTGCAGCTCCACGACGGTCTTCGTGATCACGAGGCCGAGACCGGTCCCGTCGGCCAGGGGCCGACCGGTGGCGAAGCGGTGAAACAGGCGGTGCCGCTCGGCGCGCGTCATGCCCGCGCCGTCGTCGGTGACGTACACGGCGACTCCGGTGTCTATGAGCGCGACCCGGACGTCGACGCTGCCCCCCGTGGTGGTGAACCGGCTCGCGTTCGACAGCAGGTTCGTCAGCGCCTGCGTCAACAGCATCGGGTCCGCGGGGATGCGCGGCATCACCTGGGGCACGTCCAAGCTGATCCGCTGCCCGCGCTGGGCGCACAGCGGCCGCATCGCGGTGACGACGTCGCGTGCCACCACCGACACGTCCACCTTCTCCATACGGGGGGTGAACAGGCCCGCCTCGATCTTCGCCTGGATCAGCAGGCTCTCGCACAAGCCGATGACCTGCGTGGACTGATGGTCCGCGACCTGCAGCAACCGCTCCTGCGCCGCGGTCAGCGGACCCGGGGTCCCTTCCCGCAGCAGATCCACCGCACCCTTGACCATGCTGAGCGGGGTGCGCAACTCGTGACTGAGCGCGGTCACCTGCTCCGCCCGGCGCTCCACCAGCTGTTCCAGCTGGGCCAGCTGCGCCACCCGGGCTGCAGCGGTGCGGCGCGACCGTATGAGCGTCAGCAGCGCGGCCGTACCGGCACCGGCCAACGCCGCCACCGGCAGCCACCAGACGGTGACCATGACACGTCCTCCTCAGGACCTCCGCCGCCCGTGGGGCGGGGTCCCGTGCATTGTGCACGGCATCGGCCCCGGGACAAAGGGGTCTCCACCGAGAGCTCGGCGGCCGCACTGCCGCGCGAGGGACGACCAAGGCCCAGGGTTGGACGAGCAGGCCGGTGCGGTTGCGGTCGACCACGACCGCCCAGCCGGCGGCGTCCGGGGCGACCCCGACGCCGAGGAACGCGGCCGTGGCGACCAGGTACAGCACGCCGGTGGGTGATGCGGGCCGGCTCCTGGCCGTACGCTCCACGCCCGGCTGCTCGGTGCTGACGCGGTGCCTCCCTTGTCTGTCCGGGTGCGGTTGGCGACCAGTCCGGTTCGCGTACGGCACCCGCGTCTCGGGGCCGGGGCGTGCAGGATGCGCCAGCTGGTGCTCGGCGCGGTGACGACGTGGACCGGACGACGACGGCCTGGCGGCCGAGCCGCCCCGCACCCACGCCGGTGAAGCGGGCCTGATCTCTGGCGGCGACTGCGCACCGCACGTTGTTGAGGTCGGGCCGGCGATGCTGCCCCGGGGATGGCCTGCTCGATGCGTCAGAACGCACTTGCAGCAGTCGGGCTCGTGCAGCCTCACATCCGGGATCTCAGCACGTCGACCTCGCAGCCCGGCGCGGACGGGTCGAAGCCGTGCTCGACCAGCCAGCGAACCCCCAGCAGGCTTCGTAGCGATCACCACGCACGGATCACTTCGCGGTCGACGTCGGTGCCATAACCGGCGATGACGTCGTCGAGGTGCCCCTCGTGTCCGAGCGTCAAGGTGGCGAGATCGAACAGGGCATCACCCCGGCCCGCCTCGGACCAGTCGATGATGCCGGTGACCTCGTCGCCGTCGACAAAGACGTGCTCGATCTGCAGGTCGCCGTGCGTGAACACCGGAGTCCACGGCCGGATCGCGGCCTCGGCGACCTGGCGGTTGCGGGTGACCAGATCTGCGGGCAGGACGCCGCTCGTCACGAGCAACTCGCACTCGCCGTCGAGTTCAGCCGCCAACTCGTCGGGACTCCGGCGGCGCCGGCCGGGCCAGGGCGGCAACGGCGCATCGTGCAGTTTCCGGATGGCGGCGCCCGCCGCGGCCCACGCAGCCGACGACGCGGTCGACGGCTCACCGAGACGGCCGAGCACCGTCCCCGGGACAGTGGCGATCGCGAGCACGGGTGGCTTGCGCCACAAGACCTTCGGAGTCGGGACCGGCACCAAGGCCATCGCCTCGACCTCGACGTCGATGCGCGCCTGATCGGCGTCCACCTTCAAGAACACGTCACCGACGCGCAGGGTCGCGCGCTCGGAATGGGCGACGACGACTTCGACCTCATCCATGGGCGACCAGTATCCCAGGGATGACCGCCGACGTCGCCAGGTCTATCGCGTGCGAGTACGCGGGCTGACTGCGTCCCGACACCCGGCCGCCTCGTGCGCGACACCGACCTCTGACGAGGTCAAGTCCACCCCCTTTGTTAGGAGTCCTTAGACCGTGTCCTACGTGGTGAGGCGGACGTTGGTCTCGGTATGGGGCGGGGTACGAGACAAGCGTCAAGGAGTTCTGAACGCTCCCGTCATCCCTCAGCGGGTCGCGGCCACCCCTGTCTGCCAGAGCCATCTCGGGGTCGGCTCAGGGGCAGGCCAGGGGCGTGCAGCCGCCCGATGTGCGCCCAGCACGAGCGCCCCGGTCTCCAGACCGGGGCGCTCGGGACTTCCGGCGGTGCGTCTTCGTACTCGACGGCGGAAGGCTCGCTCAGCATCGTGCCTGGCGGTTGCCGGTGGTGGGTCTACTCCGTGCGCAAGGCGGCAGCCGTCCGCATCCGGGCCGCCCACCGGGCCGGCAGCAGCGCGCCGAGAACGGCGATGACCAGCCCGCCCACGCCGAGCAGCACCAGCTCCGGCGCCTGATAGACGGCGATCACGGTGTCCGGCAGGCGCAGCCCCGCGCTGTCGCCCATCGCGGGCATCACCCAGCCGTGCAGTGCCACGCCGAGGGGCACGCCGAGGGCGCCGCCGGCGAGACCGGTCAGCACGACCGAGGTGAGGACCATGCCGGTAGTCTGGCGCGGCGTCATGCCGAGTGCCTTGTGGATGCCCACCTCACGAACCCGCTCACGGGTGTCGAGGAGCACACCGTTGAGTACGCCGAGGGCGGCCACCGCGACGAGCATCAGGGTCAGCAGTGCGGACAGGGAGTTGAGGGTGACGACCATCTCGCTGCTGTCCTCGGAGCCGCCCACGTCGGCGGTCAGACCCAGCGGGCGCAGGTCCGTGTTCAGGGCGTCCGTATAACTGGCCGCGTCTGTACCGGACTTGACCGCGATGTAATGGGCCGTCGGCGCGAGACCCGGATCGGCTGATACGAGCGTCGCGGCGTCCGTGAGCACCTGCATGCCGTCGTAGCGGGGGTCGAGCACCTCGCCCACGATCCGCACCGTGACCGGTGTCCGATGCCCGTTGAGCGTGACGAGGTCACCCACATGCCGTCCGGTCGCGGTCAGGAAACCGGTCGGCACCACGGCCTCGCCCGGCCTGGCCAGCCAGCGTCCGCCGACCATCGCGTACCCGGCCCACGAGGCATCACCGGTGAACGCGGTGACCCGGGTCGAACCAGAGACCCCGGCCACGGTCGCCGAAGTGGTGGCCGTGCCGAACTGCGCACGGGTGCCGGGCTGTTGGCCGATCACTTTGCTCGGGTCGGCCCGCGGCTTCTCCTCGTCCGGCAGCGGAGGACGCAGGACGCCGATGGTGACATCCGCGGTGTCATGGTCCCGGGCCTTCATCACTTCTCCGAGAGAGGAGCCGAGGCCCACCGTGAAGGTGACGGCGACGGCGCCGAACACGATCGCCGCCCCCATGGCCAAGGCGCGGGCGGGCCTCGCGAAGGGTCGCGTCAGACCGAGCGCGATCGGGCGGGACACGGGCATCCGTGCCGCCAGGCGAGCCGCCCACCGGCCGCGGCCTGCTTGCTGGGCGCGGCCCGTGGCGAGCGCGTCGACGGTACGGAGCCGGCCCGCCCGCCAAGCGGCAGCGCACGCGGTCGCGGCGACCAGGCCGAGCACCCCGGCGATCACGGCCGCGTCCACCCACGGCTCCACCCCCAACCTGCTTGTGCCGTACGCCTCTTCGGCGTCGGACAGGATCGGGACGGCAAGGAGATGACCCGTCACCACGCCGAGCGCCGTGCCCGCGAGCGTCGGCAGCAGGGCCTGGCCCAGGTAGGCGCGTACGACCTGGGCGGGAGTGAAACCGATCGCCTTGAGGATGCCGATCCGGCGGGTGGACGAGCCGACGGTGGTTGCGACCACATTGCCCACGATGAGCACCGACATGACCAGACCGAGCACGCCGAACGCCACCAGGAAGGGGATGTAGAGCGCGGTGTCGCGCTCGGCGCTCTGCTGCACGGTGAGCCATGACTGGGATCCGGCGACCGCCTTCGCGGGAAGCTGTGCGGTAACCGCCTTGCGGCCGGCCGCGACCTGGGCGGCGGTGTTCGCCGCGGTGAAGCGGTACAGCATCTGGCGGCCGTTCGCCTGCCCGTGCGGGGTGAGGGCGGTGATCTGGGCCGGGGTGACCCAGGCCTCGGCGGTGCCGGTCGCGGAGCGGGCGGCACCGACCACCTTGAGGGCCGGTGAGCCGGGCAGATCGGGGAAGGCGACCTGCCGGCCGATGACGGACGCGCTCCAGCCGTCGGCCGGTAGCACGATTTCGCCCTGGCCGGTGGCCCATCGGCCCGCGGTCAGGGCGAGGCGGTCGACGGTTCCGCCCGGCTCGGCCCGTCCGACCACGGTCATCGGCGGCTCGGGGAAGCCGTCGGAGAAGCGCGGGGTGAGCGTCGTCGTACGGAAAGGACCCGCCGCGGCGCTCACCCCGGCAGCGCTGCCAGTGGCCCGCAGTTCGGCGTCGCTGGTGCCCGGCGCGTACTGCACGGACAGATGCGCACCGTCCTGTCGCGCGAAGGCAGCGTCGAACGGCCCGCTGGACGCCACGAGCAGTGACCCGGCGAGCACGGACGAGGCCACGGCAATCAGCGCGGCGAGCGCGATCACCACGGTCTGCACGCGCCGCCGCCCCACTCCGGAGCGGACGACACGGCTCAGGGCGCCCGCCCGACCGCGCAGCGACTTTCGGCGTTCGGCGCTCAACGGACCGCCTCCACAGGGGAGTCGGCGGCGATCCTGCCGTCGCCGAGGCGGATCGTGCGGGTCGTGCACGCCTGGGCCAGGGCCACATCGTGGGTGACCAGGACGACGGTCTGGCCGTCGGCATGCAGCTCGCGCAGCAGCTCGCTGACGTCCTCGCCGGACGCCGAGTCCAGGGCCCCGGTCGGCTCGTCGGCCAGCAGCAGCGGCGGCCGGTTCATCAACGCCCTTGCCACCGCGACGCGCTGCCGCTCACCACCCGAGAGCCGGCCGGGATAGGCGCGGGCATGCCGGTCGATGCCCAGGCTCTCCAGAAGCTCCGCCGCCCGCCGGTACGCCGCACCGCGCGCCATGCCGGCCAGCTGGGCGGGCAGCACCACATTGTCGGCGACGGTCAGATCGTCGAGCAGATGGAAGAACTGGAACACCATCCCGATCTTGGCCCGCCGGAAGCGTGCCGCCGCCGCTTCACCGAGCCCGTCGACCCGTACGCCGTCCACAGTGACCGTCCCCGCGTCCGGCCGGTCAAGGCCCGCGATCAGATTGAGCAGTGTGGACTTGCCGCTGCCCGACGGCCCGAGAATCGCGACGGCCTCACCGGCCTGCACGGTCAGGGAGGCGCCCTGCAGGGCGGGCGGCCCCTCGAAGGCTGCGTCGTAGCGGCGGCTCACGTCGCGCAGTTCGATCACTGGCGTGGTAGGCATGGGGGTGCTCCTCGAGTCCGTACGTTCCGCCCGGCTGGGCCCGACCGACGCTAGGAGCGAGGAGGGCCGCGCCGCGTCGGCAGCCGGACCCATATCGGCGGGACGCGAGGAGGACATCCCGGCGGGGGTCCTCTTTGGGGAGTAGTCGTGGGGCGTACGGCGTCGACTGTGCCGGTGCTGTTGAACACCGAGGTGGCGGACAGCGGCCGGCCGCGCTCCGCCGTAGTCAGCGCGTTGACGCCGAGGTCCGTGAGGTCGGTCTGCTGCGCGGTGATCGCGCCCAGATGACGCCTTGCAGCCGACTTCGGCCAGTTGCTTCCAGCATTTGTGATCAGCGAGGGCGTGTTCGACGGTGATGCGGTCGGACGAGTGTCCGTGGCGGTCGCCTTCCCAATGTTCGGCTCTGCCGGGCCATGCTCCCGGCCGGGGTTTTCTCGGCGGCGTGATCGCTTGCCCGCGGCGGTCGCGGCTCAGGCCCGGGTAGCCGTCGTCCAACAGGACCTCGACGTCGGGGGAGTGCCGGAAGCAGACGGCGATGCCTTCGTTGCGGGCAGCACCAGCGGCGGCAGCCTGTTGTCGCCCATCCCACCGGCACACACCTCAAACACCAGTGGTCACCACCCAGTTACACAAGGCAACCCAAGTGGCGACCGTCAGACTCACGACCAGCTCACCACGGTCACGACGTCGGCGGGTTCGTGGGCCTGGCTCGCTGAGGGTGGATCGTCTCGTGCCGCGCCAGCATCGCCACGAACTCGGCGATCTTCCGGGTGCGCGTGTCGGCCCGCTTGACGGCATTGACCCGGGTGATGAGGGAGAAGCGGTTGGCCTTGGTGAGCACCTCGAACATCGCCTGCGCCGCTGGGTCGTCGGCGATCGCGGCTCGCAGGTCGGCCGGCACCTCCGCTTCCGACGGCGGCGCATAGGCGGCCGTCCACCGCCCGTCGGCCTTCGCGGCGTCCACCGCGGTGCGGCCGGCGGCCAGCATCAGGCCGGCCGCCTCCAATCGGGCCACGTTGGCGACGTTGCGTTGGGACCAGACGCTGCGGGGCCGGCGCGGGGTGAACCGCCTCCAAGAGCTCTCCTCATCGCGCTTGCGGGCCTGCCCGTCGATCCAGCCGAAGCACAGTGCCTCGTCGACGGCCTGCTGCCAGGTCAGCGTGGTGACGGAGCCGCCCTTCCTGGTCAGGGCGAGCCACACGCCGGGAGAGGCGGTGTGGTTGTCCATCAGCCACGCGCGCAGCGCCGCGCTGTCGGCCACGATCAACTCGTCCAGTTCGGTTCCGGTCACCGTCACAGCCTAGTGAGCGAGCGCTGTGGCCGCGAAGGTTCACCGGGTTGGGCCCTACTGATGGCTCTCGGCGCCACTACAGTCGGTGCACTGAAGGAGCGGAGGAGTCCCGGTGCGCAAAAGAGACGGCGACGCTGGTGGCCACAGCCAGCGGGCCGTGGCTATCAGGTGGATACAGGTCGTGCTGTTCGGAGTCGTTGTCCTGCTGGTCGGATTCCGTGTCTGGGAGCGGGACCACGGCGGTGGTTCGAGCTCGATCGTGTTCGGGCTGATGGCCGCATCGGCACTGTCCATTGGCGTACTGGAACGATATCGGGCAAACGCTACCGAGCGATTTCGGTGACTCGCCTTCCAGCCGACGCAGGCCGCCGCTGACCGGGGCCGGCCACCCCAGCGGATGCCTTTCTCGCTGCGGACGCGGGCACGTTCTTTGCGTTCGGTGGCCAGGACGTCGCGGTGGCGGGCGTTGGCGTTGCGCCGGCGCAGGTAGGCGTGCAGGGCCCGGGTCTGCACGGTGTGGTTGGGGTGGTGGGAGTTGGCGATGGTGCCCATTGCAGGACAGCGCCGACTCCGCCAAGGAGCCGGGCCCGGTGTGCAGCTGACCATCGACACCCAGGCTGACACCTACGAGCAGGCGGTGGCGGCGCTGCGGGCCGCGTACGGGCGTGGATCACAGGCGAGTAGGTCGACGGCGGTCAGCGTCAGCTCCAGCCAGGCGGCGTTGACGGCGAAGTGGCGGGAGGAGAAGCGGCCGAGACCGGTGTTCTTGCCGCACCGGATGCGGTCCTCGACGCGGGCGTGCGCACGGTGGCGAACCTCCAGATGCTGCAGGGAGCCTTCGCCGTGGGGGTGTCGGTGAGGAAGACCTGGTGACGCATGCCCTCGCCGCGATCGGACAAGGACACTGGGCGCCGGGATGTGGGCGCGCGCGCCGGACGATGATCCGGGTGCCGCCCGGGTGGTCGGCCAGGTCCAGTTCCGGTCCGTTAGGCCGCTTCGGCGCCGGTGCGCAGGGTGCCGTCCTGCTCCAGCACGGGGTGCCGCGGGTGGTCGGGCAGGGCACGTGTCAGGTGGCCGAGGCAATTGCTCGGGTGACGGCCGTGATCGCCGGGGTGGGGCGGCCGGGGAGCCGCGCCACGAGAACCCGGCGGATCTCGGGAGGTGCGCCTTCGACGTGCAGCAGGCTCACCCCGGGCGGCAGCACCGGCGAGAGCCGCGAGGGCACCGTTGTCACCCCGAAGCCGCCGGCGACCAGCTGAAGCTTCGTCAGCCAGTCGCGCGCGCAGTGGACGATGTCCGGCCGTCCGGGCAGGCCAGGCCAGACGCCGAGCAGTGGCTCGGCGTTCGACGCCGGGGCGGCGATCCACGGGGCGTCGATCAATTCGTCGACGTGCACCGCGGTGCGGCCGGCGAACTCTCCGGTCGAAGGCGCCGCCACGACGAGTTCGGTGTCCATAACGGTCTCGACGTGCAGGCGCGGCGACTCGCCGTCCAAAGGCCGATGGGGCGGGCGGGACGTCAGCACGGCAAGGTCGATCGAGCCCGCGCGCAGTGCCCGGACCAGGGAGGGCGTGGTGCCCTCGGTAGTCGTGACCGTGATCTGCGGGTCGGTAGCCGCGAGGCGGGTGAGTGAGAGAGGCAGGATGGCCGCGCCCGCGCTCAGGAACAGTCCGAGCCGCACCAGTTCGGTACGCGAGACGGTGCCGGTGAGGTCGCGCTCGGCCGCCGTCAGACAGTCCAGGATCGTGCGAGCGTGGCGCAACAGAGTCAGACCCGCGGGGGTGAGTCGCACTCCGTCAGGGCGGCGTTCGAACAGGGCGGTGCCCGCGCTTCGTTCGAGGGCGGCGGCCTGGCGTGAGACCGCCGACTGTGTGTAGCCGAGCCGGGTGGCTGCTGCGGTGAAGCTGCCGGACTCGGCGATCTGCCGCAGGACCCGTAGACCTGTGCTGGAGATGTCCATGCGAGATACGCATACCACAGATGCTTGATCGTCGCTTCCCGCATGCCCGCCGATTTCCTAGTGTCGATCCCGACGAACACGGACGAACACGGAGGTCATCACGTGCGAGCAGCAGTTCTGACGCAGTTCGGTGCCCCGCTCACGGTGCGGGAGGTTCCCGACCCCGAGGCCGACGGCGGCGAGGTGGTGGTCGAGGTCCTCGCCGCCGGCGTGGCGCCCTACGCGGCTGAGGTCTTCAGCGGCGAGCGGAACTATCCCCTGGTCCCTCCCGTCGTGCCTGGGGTCGGCGGCGTGGGACGGGTCGTCCACGTGGGCCCCGACGCCACTCGACTGCGCCCCGGCGACCTGGTGTGGTGCGACTCGACGGTGCGCTCACGTGATGACGTCCTGACGCCCGACATCACGCTCCAGGGCTGGAGTTCCCGCGGCGAGGGCGGCGCGCGCCTCGCCCGGTACCTGCACGACGGGTCGTTCGCCGAGCTCATGCGGGTCCCGACGGAGAACGTCTTCCCGCTCCCCGCAGCGGCGGGGGACCCGGCCCGCTGGGCCGCGCTCGGCGTGCACGTCATCCCTTACGGCGGGCTGCTGGCCGGGGGGCTCGCAGCCGGTGAGACGCTGCTCGTCAACGGGGCCACCGGCAACCTCGGCAGCAGTGCGGTTGCGGTGGCGCTTGCCATGGGGGCGGGCCGCGTGGTCGCCCCCGGCCGCAACCAGGCCGCGCTCGACCTCCTCGCCGATCGGTTCGGTCCGCTCGTGCGCCCGGTTCCGCTCACCGGGGACGAGGCCGGCGACCGCGCGGCGATGTCCGCGGCGGCCGACGGCCCGATCGACATGGTGATCGACCTGCTACCGCCGAGCGCACCCAGCTCGGCAGTGCGCACGGCAGCCATGACTGTGCGCGAATACGGCCGCGTCGTTCTCATGGGCGGCGTCGGCATGCTCGGCGGCGACGACCTCGCCCTCCCGTACCCATGGATCATGCGCAACTCGATCACCGTGCGCGGCCAGTGGATGTACCCGCGTACAGCGAACGTCGGCATCATCCGGCTTCTCGCCTCGGGCAGCCTGGACCTCGGCACCGAACGGGTCCGGTCGTTCGGCCTCAACGCCGTCAACGAGGCCGTCGCCTACGCCGCCTCACACGGTGGCCCGTTCGACCGCACCACCCTCACCCCACCGGCTCGCTGACAAGAGCGCGCCTTCGCCTGGCTGCATCAATTCAAGCGACTCCGCATCCGCTACGAGCGACGCGCTGACCTCCATCAGGGGCCTGCTCGAACTCGCCTGCAGCATCATCTGCTTGCGGCGAATCCGAACTTCATCCCGAAATGATCAGTAAGTGCCCCAAACGGGATGTGTGTCAGGTGCCAGGGCGAACGCGCCACGCATCCTGGAGCGCCGGTTGCACGTCTTCCCCGAGAACGAGGTGTGTCGTCCTGCCCGGCAGAGCGGGCAGCTCAGCCCAGTGAGTCACCGTGTCATCGTCGGCAAGACCGTAGGGCAGGCGGACATATCCGTCAGAGTCGACGAAGCAGTCCCGGTGTTCCGTTCCGTCCTCACTGAAGTGCCGAGCCGTGAAGTACATCGGCCTCACCAGCCAGAACGCCTCGTCCACCGCGTTCACGGACTCAGGGCTGTCAGCTGGGTACCGGCCTGTGATCGCCGCTGCCACCGGTACACCGTCCCGCGGCAGTCTTTCACGTGCGTCAATCCAGGTCGTCTGGGCGTTCAGATTCGCCATCCCTCTCCTCGGTCAGCGTTCGGATGCCGAAATCCTCGGCCTGGTCGCGCTGCAGGGCACGGCGACGCACAGGGCGAGGACCGCGTCGTTGCGGGTGCGGTGCGGTGCGGTGCGGTGCGGTCAGCGGTTCTCGGTTGATGGCGGACATGATGCGCTCGCCGCGACGGGACCGCCCGCCGCCACCGGCCGCCGTCTCCGCCGCCGACCGGTCGCGTACCCCTGTGGTCGTTGCCCGTTCTTCCACGGCTCCATCTTCCGGTACTCGTACGGGAACCCGGGCGCCCCTGCGGAAGCAGAGGCGCCCGGGCGGGCCCGCCGGATCAAGGTGCACGATCAGCGTGCTCAGGGTGCACTGACGGTCTCCGGCTGCCGGGGCGGCTCGGTCGGTCCGCCCCTTCCGCTCGACCCGGCCCGTTCGGCCGGCCCGGGCTGCCGTGAGAGCCCGCCCGGCCACCACACCTTCCGGCGCAGGGCGACGCTGGCACTGGTCACCAGGTACGTCCGTACGAGGAAGGTGTCGAGCAGGACGCCGACGGCGATCACGAAGCCGAGCTGGACCAGCTGCACCAGGCCCATGTTCATCAGCACGGCGAAGGTCGCGGCGAGGACGAGTCCGGCGGAGGCGATGACGCCGCCGGTGGTGCGCAGTGCGGTCAGTGCCGCCGTGGCCGGTTCCGCTCCCGCCAGGGACTCCTCCCTCATCCGGTGCATGAGGAAGATGCCGTAGTCGACGCCGAGGGCGACCAGGAACACGAAGGACAGCAGTCCGAGCCCCGGATCGGTGCCCTTGAGGCCGAGGAGCGGTTCGAAGACCAGTCCGCCGATCCCGAGGGAGGCGCCCCACACCGCGACGACCGCGACCACCAGGAGCAGCGGTGCGACCAGACTCCGCAGCAGCCCGATCAGGATGAGCATCACGAAGACGAGGACGAGCGGTACGACGATCTTCGTGTCCCGGGCGTTGGTGACCTCCAGGTCGATCTGCTGGGCGCTGTCCCCGCCGACGTAGGAGCCCTTCAGTTCGTTGCGCAGGGACTTGATGGTGACGGTCTCCTCCGCCGACTGGGGTGCGCTCTTCGCGAAGACGGCGATCTCGGTCCAGCCGTCTCCCGTACGCCCCTTCTCCGCGCTGCCCACGCCTGGTGTGCCGCGGACGGTCGCGAGGGTCTCGTCGGCGCGCCCCTGCGGGGTGATCACGTCGATGGGCTGGCTGCCCTGCCCGGGATAGGCCTTGGCAAGGGTCTCCATCGCGACGACGGCCTCCGGCTTCTCGACGAAGGAGTCCTCCTGCTTGAGCGGTCCCGGCAGGTTGAGTGAGCCGAGGGCGAGGGCGCCGAGCAGTACGGCACCGCTCGCGAGTACGGTCAGCGGCCTGCGTCCGGCAGAGCTGCCCATCGCCGAGAACAGGCTCCGCCGCTGCTTGGGCGTGCTCCCGAAGGCGGGCACGAGCGGCCAGAACACCCGCCGTCCGACCAGTACGAGGACGGCAGGAAGCAGGGTGATCATCGCGATCAGCGCGCACAGCACACCGACGGCGCCGAGCGGGCCCATGCCGCGGCTGCTGTTGAGGTCGGCGGCGAGCAGGCACAGCAGGCCGGCGGCGACGGTGCCGGAGGAGGCGAGCACGGCGGGCCCGCAGCCGCGCAGGGCGGTGACCATGGCCTCGTACGGTCGCTCGATGCGCCGCAGCTCCTCCCGGTAGCGCGAGATGAGCAGCAGCGCGTAGTCCGTGCCGGCCCCGAACACGAGGATCGTCATCACACCCGAACTCTGCCCCGAGACGGTCGTGCCGAAGGCCTGGTTGAGGCCGTAGGCGACGCCCATCGACATGTAGTCGGCGATCCCGGCGACGACGAGGGGCACGAGCCACAGCACGGGGCTGCGGTAGATCAGGATCAGCAGTACGGCGACGACGGCGACGGTGGTGTAGAGCAGCGGTCCGCCGAGCGAGTCGTAGACCGCGCCGGAGTCGGTGGCCAGCGCGCCGGTGCCGCCCACATCGACGCTCAACCCGCCCTCGTCCCGGGCGACTTCGCGGACGTCGTTGACGAGCTTGTCCTGCTGCTCCTCGTTAGCCCCGGGCTCGTTGCTGGCGATCGGGTACATCAGGGTCGTGCCGTCCTTGGACGGAATCCCCTGGGGAGCACCGCCGATCAGCTCGTGCTGTCGGGCGATCTCCGCGACCTGCCCGGCCGCGGTCTTCCGGTCGGCGGCGCTGAGCCCGCCGTCCCGGTGGTAGACGAGCACCATCTCGGTGGTCTCTCCACCGGGCAACTTCTCCTCGATCTTCGCCGCTTGCGTCGAGTCCGCGCTCGCCGGCAGGTAGTCGGTGACCTTGTCGTGCTGCACGTCGGCGAGCTTCGCCGCGAACGGCCCGACGAGTGCGATCACCGCAATCCACAGCCCGAGCACCGCCCATGGAACGGCTCGCCCGCGCCCCGTCCTCGTCGTGGTTGTCTCTCCGGCCCTCATCGACCGATCTCCCTCCGGGTGACGTCTGCTTCGGTCCCCAGACTTCCGGTGAGAACCACGGCTTTCGTCGGGCGGGAGGGCGAGGTGACGCGTACTGCCGGGGGTGACGGCGGCTGCGGATTACTCCCTGGGGAGTAAGCGGCGGACGGCACGCCGCCCCGGAAGGGGGGCGCGGGCCTGCTTCGATCTGCGGCTACCGCCGCGTGTGCGCGACCAGCCCTCACCGACCCGCAGCAGAAATGAATCCCCCGCCGGGAGGGCGCGAGGGGCCCAGGCCCACCCGGGGCTCCCGACGGCGTCCGCGCCGCCGTGAGCTATCACGCCACATCATCCGCACAGATCGTCAGCGCAGCGCCCACTGCAGCGAGGGTCTCCCGTTCGGCAGGCTGTACGGATCGCCGGCGCCCGCGTGGACCGCATCGCCAAGCAGGCCAGGACGAGCAAGGAGCGCGTCTACGCCTACTTCCGCAGCAAGGAAGCCCTTTACGCACACATCACCGAACGCGAGACGACCGCACTCATCGAGGCGACTCAGCTGGATCCGGCCGACCTGCCCGGTTACGCCGGCACCCTCTTCGACCACTTCGCGGCCCGTCCGGACCACTACCGCCTGATCACATGGGGCCGCCTGGAACTGGCCGAGTCCGCAGACAACACCACCAGCCCCCTCCAGGCCACGATTGCCGGCAAAATCGAAAAACTCCGCGACGCTCAGCGCATCGGGTTGCTCGACCCGGCCTGGGACCCAGTAGACGTCCTCGCCCTGATCAACCAGATCGCCATGACCTGGGCAGGTCAGCCCGAAATCGCCGCCGCTGCCGCAGACCAGGCCGTGGACCCCTCTGTCACCGCCCGCCGCGCCGCACTCGTGACCGCCGTCGAGCGCATGTTCCCTCGCCCGGACTGAGACCAACTCCCAAACCCTTTGCTCGGCCAGGGCACGTTCCGCGGCGGGCGCATGCTGGTGCGCGGGCAGAGCGCATGACCTGCTTCAAGCGTCCAACCCGCTTCGTGCGTCAGCCGGACACAGCCGCAAGCAGGCCGCCCTCACCCTCGGCGCCCGCCCCGCGACCTCGCGGCAGGAGACCGGCCGGAGCGGGCAGCAGCTGTTCCTGGCCGACCTGTTCTCCAGCCGTCACCGCGGCGCCGCGATCCCCCTCCCGTACCGCTGCGCCCCGTGCCGGCATCACCGCCCGCGCACCGGCAGTCGGCCCTGTTCGCCGCCGCCCGCACGCTGCGTCACCGTGGCATCGAAGGGCCGGCCCGGCGCGGTTCGGGGCATGCGGAAGGGGCCCCGACTCTGGGAGCCGGGGCCACAGAGCCGATCGGTCAAGGACGATCGCCGCCTCGGCAGGGCCCTGCGGGACGGCCAAGCAGCTTCATAGGGAGGGGACTTGGCGGCGACGCTCAGACCGTCCCGGGTATCACGAGCCCCGACTCGTACGCCACTATCACCAGCTGCGCCCGGTCACGTGCCTCCAACTTGCCCATGATCCGGCTGACATGGGTCTTCGCGGTGAGCGGGCTGAGCCCCAGCGCTTCGGCGATCTCGGTGTTGTTGAGCCCGCGCGCGACCAGCGTGAGCACCTGCCGCTCCCGCTCGGACAGCCCTTCCGGGCCGCCCACCGCTGACATCGCCGTGCCGGGTGCGCGCAGGAAACGGGCGATGAGCCGCGAGGTGGGTCCTGGCGAGAGCAGGGAGTCCCCGGCGGCCACGGTCCGGATGGCTTCGAGGAGTTCGGCCGGCCGGATGTCCTTCACCAGGAAGCCGGACGCCCCGGCCCGCAGCGCATCGACTATGTGCTCGTCGGTGTCGTAGGTCGTCAGGACGAGCACCTTCACGCCCGCCAAGTCCTCGTCGGCGGCGATGAGCCGGGTCGCCTCGATGCCGTCCAGGTCGGGCATGCGGATGTCCATCACGACGAGGTCGGCCCTCGCGGAACGGGCGAGGTCCACGGCCTGCCGCCCGGTACCCGCCTCGGCGACGACCTCCATGTCCCCGGCGGACGCGACGAGCATCGCGAACGAGGCCCGTACGAGGGTCTGGTCGTCGGCGAGCAGTACGCGGATCGGCATCGGGGTCGTCACGAGGGTTCCTCCCGGGGCAGCGGCAGCTCGGCGGTCACTTGGAAGCCCACGGTGGGGCTGGGCCCGGCGTCCAGTGTGCCGCCCACGCTACGGGCCCGCTCACGCATCCCGACGAGCCCGAACCCCGGCGCGCCGCCGTCGACTCCCTGTCCGTGCCCCACCCCCTTGCGCACCGCGTTGCTCGCCACCTGCCCCGCCCCGTCGTCGGTGACGGTCACCCGCAGGGTCCCCTCCGCCGCCCGCAGTCCCACCCGGACGGTCAGGTCGTCGCGGCCCCCGTGGCGTACGGCGTTGGTGAGCGCCTCCTGCACGATCCGGTAGGCGGCGGCGCCCACCGAAGGCGGCACGCCGTCCGCGTGGACGGACAGTTCGACCTCGGCCCCGGCCACCCTGGCCGCATCCGCGAGCGCGCCCAGCCCGTCGAGCCCGGGCAGCGGCCCGCGCCCGTCCGAAGAGCCGAGCCAGGAACCGGAACTCGATCCGGATCCCGGCTCGGCCACCCACTCCCGTTCCCCTCCGACACTCACGCTCATCTCGTTCGCCCGTAGCACCTCCAGCGTCGTACGCAACTCGCCCCGGGCCGTCCGGCAGGTCTCGGCGATGTCGTCGAGCGCCTGGGCGACCGCCTTGCGGTCGAGCCGGTCCGGATCCGCGGTGAGGACGTGGGCCGCCACGGACGTCTGCACACCGATCAGGGTGATGCTGTGTGCGAGCAGGTCGTGCAGGTCGCGGGCGATCCGCAGCCGCTCCTCGACGACCCGGCGCCGCGCCTCCTCCTCGCGGGTCCGTTCGGCCCGTTCGGCCCGCTCGACGATGGAGGCGACGTACTGGCGGTAGAAACGGGCGTCGACGCCGAAGAACAGGACCGCGATGACCCAGCCGGAGATCCGCAGGAGCTCCAGTGCCCCGTCGGGGTTGGTGAAAGTGTTGATGACCAGCGTCGGGCCGAGGACGACGACAGCGGTGAGCAGCGAGCGGCGTACCGTGCCGGTCGCCGCGACCGTATAGAGCGCCAGGAGGGTCGCGGGGATCGGTACGGCGTGGTTGTAGTCGAGGGCGTGGTAAGGGGTGACGCAGGCCGCCACCGCGAGCAGCACGAGCAGCGGACGGCTGCGCCGCCACACGAGCGGCACATGTGCACCGGCCAGCAGCGCCCAGCCGGGCGGATCGAGCGGGAGTCCGTCGTCGAGGAGCAACGCGAAGACGAAGGCCAGGACGGCGACACCGACGGCGAGGAACGCGTCGTTGCGGGTGCGGCGCGGCGCGGTGAGCGGGTCCCGGTTGACGACCGCCATGACGCGCTCGATCCGGCGGGGCCGCGCGTCACCCCGTACGACGGAAGTTCTCCGGTCCCCTGTGGCTGAGGTTGCTCCCCGATCTTGCACGGCTCCATCTTCCGTCATGGAGGCGCCCCTTTGGCAGAAGGCAGGAGAGGCGCCGGCTCGGCTGTGGTGAGCCCGGCAGGTCAAGGCGCGCCGACCTGTTCCGGCTGCCGCGGCGGCTCGGCCGGTTCGGACGGCCCGGCGCCGGGCGCGGGTTCGCGGGAGAGGCCGCCCGGCCACCACATCTTCCGGCGCAGGGCGACGCTGGCACTGGTCACCAGGTACGTCCGCACGAGGAAGGTGTCGAGGAGTACGCCGACGGCGATCACGAAGCCGAGTTCGACGAGTTGCACGAGCCCCATGTTCATCAGCACGGCGAAGGTCGCGGCGAGGACCAGGCCGGCCGAGGCGATGACGGCGCCTGTGCTCCGCAGGGCGGTGAGCGCAGCAGTGGCCGGTTCCGCGCCGGCCAGGGAGTCCTCCCGCATCCGGTGCATGAGGAAGATGCCGTAGTCGACGCCGAGGGCGACGAGGAACACGAAGGACAGCAGTCCGAGCCCCGGATCGGTTCCCTTGATGTCGAGGACCGGCCCGAAGACCAGCCCGCCGATCCCGAGGGCCGCGCCCCAGACCGCGACCACGGCGGCCACCAGGATGAGCGGCGCGACGAGGCTGCGCAGCAGGACGAACAGGATGAGCAGCACCGAGACGAGGACCAGGGGTACGACGATCTTCGTGTCCCGGCGGTTGGTGTCCTCCAGGTCGATCTGCTGGGCGCTGTCCCCGCCGACGTACGAGCCCTTCAGTTGGCTGCGCAGGGACTTGATGGTGGCGCTCTCTCCCGCCGACTGGGGTGTGTCCTTCGCGATGACGGAGATCTCGGCCCAGCCGTCTCCTGTACGGCCCTTCTCGGCGCTCTCGACTCCCCGGGTGTCCCGGATCGCCGCGAGGGTCCGGTCGACCTGGTCCGCCGGGGTGATCACGTCGATGGGCTGGGTGCCGCGCTCGGGGTAGGCCCGGGCGAGGGTCTCCATGGCGGTGACGGCCTCCGGCTCGGTGACGAAGGAGTCCTCCTGCTTGAGCGGTCCCGGCAGGTTGAGTGAGCCGAGGGCGAGGGCGCCGAGCAGGACGGCTCCGGTCGCGAGCACGGTCAGCGGCCTGCGTGCGGCGGAGTCGCCCATGGCGGCGAAGACGCTGCGCCGCGCTTTGGGTTCGCTGCCGTAGGCCGGTACGAGCGGCCAGAAGACCCGCCGCCCGAGCAGTACGAGGACGGCGGGGAGCAGTGTCAGCATCGCGATCAGCGCGCACAGCACACCGACCGTGCCGAGCGGTCCCATGCCGCGGCTGCTGTTGAGGTCGGCGGCGAGCAGGCACAGCAGTCCGGCGGCGACGGTGCCGGAGGAGGCGAGCACGGCGGGCCCGCAGCCGCGCAGGGCGGCGACCATGGCCTCGTACGGGCGCTCGATGCGCCGCAGTTCCTCCCGGTAGCGCGAGATGAGCAGCAGCGCGTAGTCCGTGCCCGCCCCGAACACGAGGATCGTCATCACGCCGGAGCTCTGGCCCGTGACGGTGGTACCGAAGGCCTGGTTGAGGCCGTAGGCGACGCCCATCGACATGTAGTCGGCGACGCCGGCGACGACGAGCGGCACGAGCCACAGCACCGGGCTGCGGTAGATCAGGATCAGCAGGAGGGCGACGACGGCGACGGTGGTGTAGAGCAGCGGTCCGCCGAGTGAGTCGTAGACCTTGCCGGCGTCGGTGCCCAGCGCTGCGGTGCCGCCCACCTCGACGCTGAGCCCGTCCTGGTCGCGGGCGATGCCCCGGACGTCCTCGACGAGCGCGTCCCGCAGCTTCTCGTCATGCCCGGGTTCGTTGCTGACGACGGGGTACATGAGGGTCGTACCGTCGTCGGACGGAATCGCCTTGGGCGCCCCGCCGACCAGCTCATGCGCTTCGGCGATCTCCTTGACCTGCCCGGCCGCCACCCGCCGGTCGTCGGCGCTCAGCCCACCGTCCCGGTGATACACGATCACCATCTCGGTGCTCTCGCCCCCGGGCAGCGCGTCCTGTATCCGGGCCACTTGGGTCGAGTCGGCGCTGGAGGGCAGGTAGTCGGTGGCCCGGTCGTGCTGCACGTCGCCGAGCTTCGCCGCGAACGGGCCGACCAGCGCGAGCGCGGCCACCCATAGCCCGAGCAGCGCCCAGGGCACGGCCCGCCTGCGTCCCACACCCTTCGTGGTTGTCTTCCCGACCGTCATGAGCAGATCTCCCTCGCTGCGACGGCTACCGTTTCAGCTGTCAGCCTTCCGGCACGGGGAGGGGTTTGCGTCGGACGGGAGGGGGAGCCTGCGGGTACTGCCCGGGGTGGCGGGGGGTGCGGATTACTCCCCCGGGAGTAGTGGGAGCCGCGGGTGCGTGCTCGCCTGCGGGTGGGGTGAAGGCGGGTCGCGCGGTTTCCCCGCGCCCCTGTTAAACGAAACGCACCGCAATCCGAAGTCAGCCGCACCGCCAGCAAGGCCTCGCTCCTGAAGTCATCTCATGTGGTGAGTCTGCGGTAGTAGATCAGGGTGCAGGCGATGCTGGTGAAGGCGAGGAAGCGGTCGGCCTTGCGTTCGTAGCGGCGGTGCAGGCGTCGGCATCCGGCGAGCCAGGCCGATGGTGCGTTCGATGGTCCAGCGGTGGCGGCCGAGCCGTTGCGAGGTCTCGATGCCCTTGCGGGCGATGCGGTGCCGGAATGCCTCGGCCGGCTGACCATCGCCGCAGGTGGTTCAACCCGGCCGAACACCGACTCCAGCTCCGCCGCCCACACCTCGGCGTCAACCATCCCCACCATGCCCTGACAACGACCCGCGCCAGCTCAGGACGCGAAGTCTCACTGGAGTACCAGAGCCCGTGCGCCGCGGTGACGCCGGGCGCCGCCCCCTCGATCGGGAGCGGCGCCCGGCGCGGTTCACGCCGAGTGGACCTCCAGGGCGGCGCGCACGGCGGACTCCAGCGCTCCCTCGATCCACGCCGGTTTCACGGAGGTGTGGTCGCCCGCGAAGTGCAGCGGCCCCTCGGGGGCCGGGATGGACGTGAGCAGCTCCGTGTGCTGGCCGGGCAGCAGCACGGACGCCTCGCCGTAGGCGTACGGGTCGCGCATCCAGCTCTGGGTGCGGCCCGCGCCGGTGCAGAAGACCTCGATCCGCTGGCCGTACACCTCCTGGAGCCCGCACAGGGCGTGCGGGTAGCGGGCCTCGTCGTCCAGGGAGTCCCAGCGCAGGGCGTCGTCCGCCCAGCTGTAGGACGCCAGGACCACCCCGCCGGCGCTGCCGGGCACCGGATGGGACGGCTGGTACATGAACCGGTTGGCGTTGTCCGAGACCGAGCCGCCACCGACGACGTCGACCGCGGCCGGCTGGTCGCGGGTGACGGCGCGGTTCGCGGCGTAGTGGGTGCGCTGGCCGGCGGTGATGTGGCCGGACGGGACGGACGGGTGGGCGCCGAGCAGGCTGCCGTCGCCCGGGGTCCGTCCGGCGCGGTAGGCGTCGTACAGCCCGGGGTCGATGCGGCCCAGCTCCCGCTTCCAGTCGGCCTCGTCGAACTCCCACCAGCGGCGGCTGAACTCCAGCAGCACCTTGGTCGCGCAGTCGTAGTGCAGCTCGGTGACCGCCCGGCGCTTGGTGTACGACATCGGCGGGCTGACCTGCACGTGCCGCAGGCCGGAGAAGGGCACGGTCACCACCGCCGCGTCCGCCGTGAACTGCTCGCGCACGACCGGGCCGCCCCGTCCCTCGGAGACGGTGTCCACCCACACGTGGGGTCCCCGGGCGCGTACGTGCCGGGTGTCGCTGCCGGCCCGGTCAGGGTCGGGGTCGTAGTACTCGATCCGGGTCACCCGCCGGTCGAACCGCACGATGTCGCGGATCTTGGCCAACAGGGCGTCGGGCAGGACGGCCGTGCCGCCCTCCAGCTCCCAGAACGCGGTGTCCGGGCTGATCAGGGAGGACCCGATGAAGCTGTGCACGAAGGACAGCGGCAGCCGTGAGGTGAGGTTCTCGACGGTGCCGATCAGGTCGACCGTCCGCTCGTCCAGGCCCGCGTGCTCGGTCAGGAAGCGGAACATCGACCAGTCGCCGAAGCGCTGGGTCACCCTGGCCCAGCCCTGGATGCGTTCGGGCAGCGGCTTGTCGGTGCGCTTGCCGTCCGGCCCGAGTGTGCTGAACTCGTCGCGCACCGGGTCGAGGACCGAGCGCAGGATGGCCGCGGCCGGGGTGTCCCAGTGGGCGCGCGGGACGCCGAAGGAGCGGTTGATGCGCCGGGGGGCGCTGGCGTAGTCGGCGCGGCGCATGCGCACGCCGTTGACGTGGATCCAGGTGTGCGCGGCGGGCCGTCCGTGGCCGTCCACGTCGACGTAATAGAACGGCCGCTTCTTCAGGCCCAGTTGGCCGATGAGGTCCATCACCAGCGGGTGGCTGCCGGGCAGCCGCATCGCGCCGGCCTCGGCGTACTGGCGCGGGTCGGCGAAGGGCTGCGCCGCCTTCTCGTGGCCGCCGCGGCGGAACGTCTTGATGCGCCCGCCCACCCGGTTGCCGTTGGCCTCCAGGACGGTCACGTGGTGTCCGGCGCGCTGGAGCAGCCACGCCGTGACGAGGCCGGCCGGGCCCGCCCCGATGACGAGGACCTTCTTGGCCCTGGCCGTCCGGGTGCGGGGCAGGCCGTCCTTGAGCACGCGCCGGTAGCCGGGGACGAGGGGCCGGCCGTCGTCGTCAACGACGAGCAGGGCCCGGGCGACGGCGAGGCAGCGGTCGAAGTCCGCGCCGCGCGCGGCGGACGGGGCCGCCGCCGGGGCGGGATTGCGCGGGGGCGACTGTGCGGGCAGGGCCGCCGCGCTGCCGGCGCTGAGGAAGGCGGCCACGGCGGTCGTGCCCGCGGCCGTCGTGAGCGTACGTCTGGTCAGGCAGCCGTGCTCGGCGTCAGCCTGGTGATGCTCGGTCATGCCGCAACTTCTACGGGCCTGCCGGACCGGTTCGCTCCGGGTTGTGGTGAATTGCCACGGACGAGGGAAGGTCCCCGTTCAAACCGGTGTGGACCGGGTGCGCGGGGGCACGCGGGGGCGGGCGCCTGCCCCCGATTACGGCGAAGGGATGAATCGCGCCCCCGTGCCGCCCGGCGCGCGAGGCCGGTCAGGACACTGCCCCCTACAGACCTGCGCGCGGAGGGGGAACACAGTGGAACAGCGGCCCGGGGCGGGTGCCCGAGCGCGGTACTGGTTCGACACGACCCTGGCGCGCGGCACCTCGGCCCTGGTGGGCTGGCTGGTGCTGGTCTGCCTGGCCGTCGTCGTCCCCGCGAGCGCGGCGCTGGTGTGGACGAGCGGGCACGCCCCCGCCACCCTCTCCGGGAAGGTGGCGGCGATCTGGCGCCTGACCGGGGAGACGATGCGGCTGAGCGGCGCCACGGGCAGTCCGGCCCGGGTGGCGCTGTCGGTGCTGCTGGCCCTGGTCGCCCTGGTGTACGTCTCGACCCTCGTCGGTCTCATCACGACCGGGCTCACCGAGCGGCTCATCGCCCTGCGGCGCGGCCGCTCCAAGCTCCTGGAGCGCGGCCACGTGGTGGTCCTGGGCTGGTCGGAACAGGTCTTCACGGTGGTGAGCGAACTGGTCGCGGCCGGCGCCAACCAGCGGCGGTCGGCCGTGGCGATCCTGGCCGACCGGGACAAGACGGCCATGGAGGAGTCCCTGCAGAGCAAGGTCGGCCCGACCGGCCGGACCCGGCTGGTCTGCCGCAGCGGTCCGCCGGCCGACCCGGCCGTGCTGGCGCTGACCAGCCCGGCCGCCGCCGACTCGGTGATCGTGCTGCCGCCCGACGCGTCCCGCAGCGACGCGGACGTCGTCAAGGCGCTGCTGGCCCTGCGGGCGACGGCGCGCGGGGGCGACGTCACCGTGCCCGTCGTGGCGGCGGTCCGCGACAGCGGCTACCTGCTCGCCGCCCGCCTGGCCGCCGGGTCCCGGGGCGTCGTCCTGGAGAGCGACACCGTCACCGCCCGGCTGATCGCGCAGGCGGCGCGCCGACCGGGACTGTCCCTGGTCCACCGCGACCTGCTCGACTTCGCCGGGGACGAGTTCTACCCGGCTGCCCACCCGTACCTGGCCGGCCGGGCGTTCGGCGAGGCGCTGCTCTCCTACGGCAACGCCAGCGCGGTCGGGCTGATCCGCGACGGGGTGCCCTGGCTGAACCCGCCCGCGCGGACGGTTCTCGAACCCGACGACCAGCTCCTCGTCATCGCCGCCGACGACGACACCGCCGAGCTCGCCGACTGCGCGCCGCTGGTCGACGAGCGTTCCGTGGCGGGCCCCCGGCCGTCGGACACCCGGCCGGAGCGGCTGCTGGTGCTGGGCTGGAACCGCCGCGCACCCCTCGTCCTGCGGGAGTGGGGCCGCAACGCACGCCCGGGTTCGGTGGCCGACGTGGTGGCGGACGAGGACGAGGCCGTGGTGCGGGCCGCCTGCGACGACGACAGTGACGGCGACGGCTCCGGCTGGACCTGTGCGGCCCTCAGGGGCGACACCACCCGCCCAGAGACCCTGGCCGGCCTGGACCTCGGCTCCTACGACAGCGTCATCGTGCTCGGCCAGGAGCCACGGGCCGGTGAGCCCCCCGAGGAGCCGGACACCCGCACGCTCGTCACCCTGCTCGTCCTGCGCCACCTCGAACGGCGCACCGGCCGGGAGCTGCCGGTGGTCACCGAGCTCACCGACGACGGCAACCGGCCCCTCGCCCCGCTCGGCCCCGGAGCGGACGTGATCATCAGCGGCAAGCTCATCGGGCTGCTGATGGCGCAGATCTCCCAGAACCACCACTTGGCGGACGTGTTCGACGAACTGTTCTCGGCCGGCGGCACGCAGATCCACCTGCGGTCGGCCGCCGACTACGTCGTGACCGGCCACGAGACGTGCTTCGCCACGGTCGTCGCGGCAGCACGCGCCCGGGGCGAGTGCGCTGTCGGCTACCGCAGCCACGCCGACGCCCGCCGGGCCCCCGGGTACGGGCTGCGCCTCAATCCGCCCAAGGCGGACCGCCGGCGCTGGTCCGACGGCGACGAGGTCATCGTCATCGCCGGGGAGGGACGGCGGGGCGCCGTCAGGAGCGGCGGACTCCCGATTCCTCGCCGTACTCCCCGAGGATGATCACGTCGAAGGCGGCGCCCGCGAAGACGCGTATCGCCCACAGGGTGTCGCCGAGGCGGTGGTGGCTGCCGGACGTCGACCGGGCCGTGGCGCCGGGCGGACGGCCCGGTGCCGGGGCGTGGGTGATGGTCCCTGCGCTCATGTCTCCATGGTGCGACCGGGGGCATAAGGGCGGCATCGGTCTGGAGGGCCAATTCGAGAGGATCCTCGCTCCACCCCCACAGCGTGCAGAGCGGGCCCTGCACGCCTACCTGCGCTGGCGCGACACCAACGCCCGCCGCCCCGATCAGTGCGCCGATCGCCGCGGGATCCCAGCCCGTCTCCCGAGTGTCGTGGCCGTCCAGCACCTGAGTGGACTCCGCGGCCAGCAGCCGCGCGCACGAGCTTGACGTCTGGCCGCCGCGGCCGTGCGCCGGGCGGAAGTGGCTGCCGTCCTGCACGGACGCGGGTGCGGGTACGGGTACGGTCAACGGGGTACACGGCGGGCACGGCGCCAGGCGCTTTGCCAATGGTGCCACTGGTCCGCGCCGTTGACACCGACGGCCCCTGCCACGACGACGATGGACACCAGCCCGAAGATCCAGGAGAGGGCGAACCCGACGAGGATCCCCATCCCCGCAAAGCTCACTCCCGCGTACGCGGCGACCAACCGCTCGGCCAGTTCGGTGTACCGACTGGACCCCTCGATCAGCAGCACGTTCCCGTAGTGCAGTACGAACCAGCCGCCGACCAGGATCAGTCCGAGACAGGTGAGTGTCCAGAGCGGCCATGGTTCGTACAGTTCCTCCCACCGGTGGTGCACGCTCTCCTGCCAGGCCCACACAATGCCCTGCGATTCGGCGACGAGAGCAATTGTCAAATCCTGTGGATCTGATCGCCCCCTCACTGCCGGGCGTCGATCGCATCGTAAGGTGCGATGACGAGCGGTGTTCCGTCTCACAGACTGGCGCTTTGCCCGTTGCCTGGTGGATGAGCTGCTAGCTTCCGCATCATGGTGGACCGTGACGACAGCACTGCCGAGCGGATACTGGTGGCCGGTGCCGAGGGTGGTGTCCTGCTGTTCGGTATCACGCCGCCGCGGCTGAGCACCACGCCCGAGCGGATCCGGGAGATCACCGCGGCCACCTTGGCGCGGTTGGACTTCCTCGATGTGGACGGTCTGGCGCTGTACGACATCGCCGATGAGAGCGACCGCAATCCGGCGGAGCGGCCGTTTCCGTATCTGCCGACGATCGATCCCGCCGTGTATCACGCGGAGTACCTCGGCGGGTGGAACCGCCCCGCGGTCATCTACCGGTGCGTCGGCAAGTACACCGAGGCGGAGCTGCGGACCTGGTTGCGGATGGCCGACACCGACCGCGTGCTTTCCGTCTTCGTCGGCGCGTCCTCGAAGGGCAAGGCGGTGCGGACCGGCTTGCCCGAGGCGCAGGCCCTGCGCCTTGACGCCCGTCCGGACCTGCTGCTCGGCGGCGTCGCCATCACCGAACGCCCCGAGGAGCATCAGCGGCTGCTCGCCAAGCACCAGGCGGGATGCGCGTACTTCATCTCGCAGGTCATTTACAATGCCGACGCGGCCAAGAGCATGGTCTCCGACTACTACTACGTTTGCCGCGAGCGGCAGTTGGAACCCAAGCCCGTCCTGTTCACGCTCTCGGTGTGCGGGTCGGTGAAGACGCTGGCGTTCCTCAAGTGGCTCGGCGTGGACGTCCCACGCTGGCTGGAGAACTCTCTGCGCCACGCGGACGACACGCTGGCCGAGTCCTACCAGCACTGTCTGGCGAACGCCCGCGACTTGATTGCCTTCTGCCGCAAACTCGGCATGCCGTTCGGGTTCCTCGTGGAGAGCGTGTCGATCCGCAGGGTCGAGATCGAGGCTTCGGTCGCTCTGGCTGCCGAACTGGGCGGCCTGCTGGGACGAGGCCGACCGTCCGCATGAGGCCGGTCGTGAACGTGCAGCTGCCGAGTCCTGTGATCGGGACGTAGCTCAGACTGCTGTCATCATCTCGCGTTCGACGAGGACGCCCTTGTCGAAGCGGGCTCCGGCCCGCACGAGGGCGACCAGGTGGGGAGCGTTGACCGCGCGCCAGCGGTCTTGCGCGGATTCGATGAGCTTGAACGTCATGGCCAGGGCGGCCGAGCGGGACCCGGCGCCGCGGGTGACCTTGGTGCGCAGTCGGACGGTGGCGAAGGTGGACTCGATGGGGTTCGTGGTGCGCAGGTGGGTCCAGTGCTCGGCCGGGTAGTCGTAGAACGCTAGCAGCACGTCCTCGTCGTCGACGATCTACGCCGCGGCCTTGGGGAACTTCGCGCCGTACTGCCGGGCGAACGCCTTAACGGCGGCCTTGGCCTGGCTTTTGTCCTCGGCGTTGTAGATGTCTGCGATGGCGTTCTTCGCCGCCGGCTGCGCCGACTTCGGGAGGGCGTCGAGCACATTGGCCGTTTTGTGCACCCAGCACCTCTGCTCGCGGGTCTCGGGGAACACCTCATGTAGCGCCTTCCAGAACCCCAGCGCGCCTCGCCGACCGCGAGCACCGGGGCCCGCATGCCGCGCCGGGAGCAGTCGCGCAGCAGGTTCGCCCACGACTCGCCAGACTCCCGGTAACCCTCGTTCAGGGCTATCAGCTCTTTGCTGCCGTCGGCGTGGACACCGACCATGACCAGCACGCACGCCTTGGCCTCGTCCAGGCGAACCTTCAAGTGCACGCCGTCGGCCCACACGTAGAAGAAGTCGGTTTTCGACAAGTCCCGCTTGCAGAACGCCTTGTGGTCCTCGCTCCACTGTGCGGTCAGCCGCGACACGGTCGCTGACGACAGCCCGGCGGTCGAGCCGAGGAACTGCTCCAGCCCCGGGACGAAGTCGCCGGTGGACAGGCCGTGCAGGTACAGCAACGG
The DNA here is from genome assembly GCF_052543235.1 of Streptomyces sp. SAS_272. Classification (NCBI taxonomy): domain Bacteria; kingdom Bacillati; phylum Actinomycetota; class Actinomycetes; order Kitasatosporales; family Streptomycetaceae; genus Streptomyces; species Streptomyces sp. SAS_272. The sequence continues at coordinate 31,614 of NZ_JBMNDR010000060.1, forward strand.
CAGCACCTCGGAGATCTTCGGGGTCTTGCGAGCCCACCGCGGCAGGATCGCCGAGGCGAACCGCTTGCGCTCCCCGGTGGCGGCATCGACCCGCCGGTCGTTCACCCGCGGCGCCTTGACCTGCACCGGGCCGGCCGCCGTGGCTATCGTCCGCTCGGTGTGGAAGCCGTTGCGCACCACCAGACGCCGCCCAGCATCGTCACGGACATCGGCCAGCTGCGCCAGATAGGCATTGACCTCGGCCTCCAGCGCGGCGGCCCCGGGCAGCGACGGGGTGTTCCGTCTTCCTCAGAGGCCCCAGGCTCAGGCCGAGCCGGTCGAGCCCGGGCTCGCTCCGGCGGGCCCGCCCACGACCGAGAGCAGATCCACGACGAAGATCAGCGTCGAGCCCGCCGGGATCAGGGGAGACGGCGACTGCCTGCCGTATGCGAGATGCGGGGGAACGATGATCTCGCGTCGGCCGCCCACCTTCATTCCCCTCACACCCCGGTCCCAGCCTTTGATGGCCCTGCCACCGCCCACGGCGAACTTGAACGGCCGGTCCTCCTCCCAGGAAGAGTCGAACTCTCTACCGGACGCGAACGTGACACCCACATAGTGAACCCGGACGACCCGGCCCGGCTGTGCCTCGGCTCCATCCCCGACCACGAGGTCCCTGATCGATAGCTCGGTGGGCGCACCACCCTCCGGAATGTCGATTCTGGGCTTCGTCAGTTCGCTCATCGCGGTCCCATCGCTCGCCACCGGAATCCGTCGCACGGGCTGGCCGGACACATGGACCCTCCCTGCGGCAGACGACCACGCTACCGGCCATCGACCGCAATCAGCCTGGAACTGGGTCCTGCCCCGGGCATCCCCCCAGGGGTGCCCCGGCGGCAAGCCGACGCGTGGATCGTCCACCCACGCTCTCCAGGCTTGCGGCAGCCGAACCGAGCACTGCTACGTGGGCTGCTTCATCAGGTCCCGCGCGTCGCGGTAGCCCTCCCATGTTGGCGCGTACGCGCGGGCCCGATCGAAGCCGGTGTTCCTCTTGCCGGGCGGGATGCCCGGGTCGGTCAGCGATGCCTGGTGCTCCATCCATGCCGCAGCCCACACACGGTCGCGCGGGACGGCGTACGACGCAGGCGTCGGGTCAAGAGCGACGAAGACGAACCACTCGCGGTCGCTCAGGGACGGCAGTTGAGTCTTGGTCCCGCAGCGCCAGTTCGGCAGGCCTCCTCGGTCAGGGTCCAGCCGTTCTTGCGCTGGAACGGAGCGATCAGGCCCCGCATAGAGGCCGGCGCCGACTCCCGCGGCTCCGACCGGCTGAACCGGTGCACGGACCGCCCGTGCACCGCATCCAGTTCACTCGCCCACACACGCACATCAGGAAGGTCCCCACCCATAACCACACCAACGGCGAACCTGGCCAGCAGTCACGGTAGACACCGTTGCAGCGCTGGGCCCGGTCCGGAGCGAGTGCGGCGAGCGCTCGGCGGCTTGTCCGGCGTGAGCTGTACCCCGGCTCGCAGGGCCGGTCATCGCGTCCCCGGTCATCGTGCTTGACGATAGGCAGGTGAATGCCTGCATAATGTTGGGTGTGAGCCTCGAAGCAACAGCGATCGACTCGGTGTTCAAGGCGCTCGCCGATCCCACTCGGCGGCTCCTGCTCGACCGACTGCGCGAGCACAATGGACAGACGCTGCGCGAACTGTGCGAGCGCCTTGACATGGCGCGCCAGTCGGCGACACAGCACCTGGACGTCCTCGTGCGGGCCAACCTCGTCACCGTCGTACGGCGCGGCCGGGAGCGGCTGCACTACCTGAACCCGACTCCGATCCACGAGATCGAGGAGCGCTGGATCTCCGGCTTCGACAAACCCCGCCTACAGGCGCTCAGCGCCATCAAGCACCAGGCAGAGGAGCACGCCATGAGTAACACACCCACACCCGCCCCGGTGCCGGACTACGTCTACGTCACCTACATCCGCGCCGGTGCGGAGCAGGTGTGGCAAGCCCTCACCGACGCCGACCTGACGGCGCGCTACTGGGGACACGCGAACGTCTCGGACTGGCAGCCTGGATCGGCCTGGGAGCACCGGCGAGCCGACGGCTCGGGCAAGATCGACGTGGTGGGCCGCGTCCTGGAAACCGAACCCCCGACCCGGCTGGTCATCACCTTCGACGACGCCCCCGATGCCCCATCGCCGAGAGAGCCGTCGGTCGTCACCTTCCTCGTCGAGCCGCATCAGGACATCGTCCGCCTCACAGTGACCCACGAGAAGCTCCCCAACCAGGAGATGCTGGGCGGCATCTCGGCCGGCTGGCCGGCCGTGCTCGCCAACCTCAAGTCGATGCTGGAGACCGGCGAGGTCCTGCCGCAGGCGCCCTGGGAGATGACCCGCGCCCACACCTGAGCCGCGCCTCACAGCCCCTGGTCCATTCCGCATACGCCCGCATAGACAGGTGCACGACATGCTGGACGCCAGCTCACTCCAGGACGCCTACCGAGCGCTGCTCGACGCCGCCGCCACCGTGGCCGGCGCCGACGACCCCGGCCCCACCCCACCGGACGGCGAGTGGAACGCCGACGAGATCCTCGCGCACGTCTCTCTCGTCAGCGCCGCCACCATCGCCGCCGTCGCAGGTATCGCAGCGGGGGCCAACACGACGTACGACAACCGGATCGCCCTCGACACCTGGACCATCCGGCACACCATCACACATGCCGGCGGCAACGCCGGTCTGAGGGACCGGATCCGCGCACAAGCAGCCGCCCTGTGCGCACTCGCCGCAAGTGCGGCGCTCAGCGACGCCGAGCTCGGCACCTTGGTGCCCGCCCGGCTCCTGTCCCACGACACCCTCCTTGTCGATCAGCCCATGGCGCTGCGCGACATCGTCACTGGACTGGCGGAGGCAGAACTGCCCGGCCACACGAGACAGCTCCTCGCCCTCCTCCCCGAGCGGGCCATGACCGAGGCCGCCCGGTGACCACGGCACATACAGACTCAGCTCATTCCCGCAGCTGACGGGGTGCGCCGACTCCCCGGAGTGTCGGGGTGCTCACCTCGCGAACGCTCAGAGGAGCGGGCGTCCCCGCCGACGCGGGTGCTCCAGTGACCACGTTGGGCGTTGGCCCGCCGTTGGAGTGTGTCCGCGACGGGTTCGTTCCCGCTGATCGTGGTGCGGTATTGCTGCCAGGTGCAGTGCGGAAGCCGCACTTGCGACTGAGCGCTTCAATTGGCGGGTTTCGCCAAGTGCCGCGCTCAGGACGTGCAGAGGTGCCGCCAAACGACTCGTCGAGGAAATTCAGAAGCCATTCGGTCACGGGCCAGGCAAGATGCCCCCTGTGAACCCTGTCCTGTGTGGGCTCGCTGCCAATGCGGCCCTGCCGTCCGCGCTGGTCGACCGGCTGACCGCGGTTGCGGACGCCGACATCGCCGCAGACCTCGCTCATCGGGCGGACCTCAGTCATGCGCAGGCGCTCAAGCTGGCCTCACGCGTTGAGGAGAGCGCTGTGTGGTTGGCGCACGCGGGGCGGCTGACTGTCGCCGACGTCGATCCCGTGGCACAGCCACGCGTTGCGCTCGCTCTGCTCGGCGAGCGTGCCGGCAGCCCGGAGTGGGCGCGTCTCCTCGCGGCAGATCCGGTCGTCGAGCGCCGGGAGAAGCTGGCCGCCTGCTCCGCCCTTCCGCCCGATGTGGTGGAGACGCTCGCCGCGGACTCGGACGTACGGGTCGTGGCGGAGCTCGCCTTGTGGACGACGCCGGAAGTGGCCGCCAGGCTTGCGGGGCATCCGCATGCCGAGGTCCGCCGGGCGGTGGCGGCCAACGAGGCGACGCCCCCAGCCGTACTGGCGGCGCTGCTCACCGGCGAGGGGCTGCCTCCGGCGCGGTGGTGCCTGGTCTGCGACCGGGAAGAGATCCCTTTCGTACACGGTTCGCAAGGTCCGCAGCGCGACTGCGATCTGCTGCCGGGCGCCTCCTGCGACGGTTCCCACGAGTCCACCCTGCACGACATGCAGCAGATGGCACTGCGGAACCCGGCCACACCCACCGAAGCCGTCGTCGACTTCGTGGACCATCCTTCGCTGCTGCTGCGCTGGGCGCTCGCCGCCCGCCCCGATCTGCCGTCGCAGGCGTGCGGACAGCTCGCTGCGGATCCCCACCCCGGAGTCCGAGCCGACCTCGCCGAGAATCCAGCGATCGGCGACGTCCTGATCCGCGTACTGGCCAGCGACCGTGATCACGACGTGCGGCGCAGGCTCGCCCACAACCCCCACGTGCCGCTCGACGTGCTCACCCACTTGGCCGGGGCTGCCAAGATCGGCGCCACCCTGTTGCCGCGGATCGCCGCCGCCTCCCCCGACGAGGTCAAGGAGCTGGCCCAGTCGCCGAACCCGGCCGCGCGGATGCTCCTGGCCCAACGACGCGATCTGCCGCCCGCGATACGCGACGCGCTGGCAGCCGATCCCGACGCGAAAGTGGTCAAGTCCATCGCGCCGCACCCGGGCCTGTCCGAAGCCCAACTGCGCGCCATGCTCGACCGGCACGGAGTCCGGGTCGTCGCCAAGGTGGCAGCCAACCCGGACGCGACTCCGGCGCTGCTGGAGGACCTGGCCCGGCACGAACCATCGGTACAGAAAGCGTTCCGCGAGGTGGCCCGGCATCGCAACGCGACGGCCCCGGCGCTGCTCGCCTGCCTGGCCGACAATCAGGCGAGGCCCATTGCCGCCCGCCACCCGGCCCTCCCGGCGCCGGTCATCGTAGAACTGCTCACCGACACCGACTGGCAGGTGGTGGAAGCGGCGGCCGCCAACCCGTCGCTGCCGCTCGCCGTGATGTCGGATGTTTTGCGCCACCTGTAATTCCCCTGCCCACCAATCGAACGCTCAGCCCGCGCCAGCTCAAGCGCTGACTCGTCAACTGAAGCGCTGACTCGTCAACTGAAGTGCTCCTTACCTTGGTAGCGGGTAGATGCCGGTCCTTCGTACGATCGGCAGACTGCAACCCGAATCCGAAGGCCCTGCCCGCGACTGACCCATCAGCGCTGCGCCTGCGGCACGCACCGGAAGCCGTCGACATTCCCGTACGGCCAGGCGTCGACCGGGCCATCGTGCACGCCTTCGAGCGGATCATGTCCGGGCGCCCCGCACACGACGGCACCATCACCATCACCGCCTTGTGCGGAGCACCGACGGATCGGTGTTCTGAGCAGTGACGAAAGACCCTCATCGTGATCACGATGAGGGGATTGCCTGGTGGAGGGAGTCTTCAGCGAAGCCGTTGAAGCCTTCGACGCAGTCTGGTTCGAGTCCTGGGTCGGCGGATGGCGCGGTGCCGAGCGAGGATGTCCCTGGCCTCCTGCCAGACTCTGAGGTTCCTTGGACGCCGGCACCATGGGATACGCAGCATGCTCTCCAAGTCCTATGCCCCAGCGGGCATCTCACTCGCGGGAGTGGAGGCTGAGCATCCCTGCGGCGGTCTGCGCGACCAGTTGGCGCAGTTCAGGTGGGGCGAGTACCTCGACGCCCCAGCCGATCCGGAAGATCTCGCCCAGGGCGTGCGTGGTCGATTCGATGGGGATGAACGCCTCGATCCAGCCATGCGTGTCCGGCGGTCGGGCGCTTGACCCGACGGCGTCGAGCACCGCTGATTCGAAGAGGTCCGGCAAACGGCGCATTGTCTCCGGGGAGAGGCGGACGACGGCGTGTCCGCGGAAGCGGCGGGCGTCGAAGTCGGCGAGCGAGGCCTGCCAGTATTCGGCCAGGTCGAAGTCGGCAGGCATTTCGAACGGTTCAGTGCCCGGGGCCAGTTCTTGGATCTGCGACACCCGGTAGGTGCGGATGCCGCCGGAGCCGGCCGTGCCGGCGGCGACGAGGTACCAGGTACCGCCTTTCAGCACGATGCCGAGAGGGCTCAGGTCCCGGTCCACCTCGCGGGGCTCGGCCCAGCGGCGGTAGCGGATGCGCAGGGGCTGCTGATTCCACACGGCGTCGGCTACCGCGGGCAGATGGGGTAGGGACTCGGCGTCGCGATACCAGCCAGGTGCGTCGAGGTGGAAACGCTCACGGACTCGGGCGGACCGCGCCCGCAGAGCCGGCGGCAGGGCTGCATCCAGTTTCAGCTGGGCCGCCGCGAGCACGGATCCCAGTCCGAGTTCCGCTGCCGGGCCCGGCAGCCCGGCCAGCGCCAGGGCGTCGGCCTCGTCGCTATGCAGGCCGGTCAGCCGGGTGCGGTATCCGTCGAGCAGCGCGAAACCGCCACCATGGCCCGGGTCGCCGCAGACGGGGATACCCGCAGCACTGAGCGAATCCATGTCCCGGTAGACCGTCCGGACCGAGACTTCCAGTTCGTCCGCCAATTCCTGCGCCGTCATTCGGCCGCGGTTCTGCAACAGGAGGACGATCGACAGCAGACGGCTCGCACGCATGACGGAAGTCTCTCAATGTCTCCTGACAGATGTTGTCAGGAGACAGTCGCTTCACTTCCGTCATGGCTGTCCATCACCACACCAGCAGGACCGAGCGACTGCTCGTCGCCGCCGCCTTCATCACCGCCCTGGGCAACAACGTGCAGCTGATCGCGGGTGCTCTGATCGTGGTCAGAGCCGACCGGACGATGATGGCCGTCGGCTGGCTGTTCATCGCGGTCGCCGCGCCCCAGGCTCTCCTCTCTCCTGTCTTCGGCCGCCTCGTCGACCGCTTCGACCGCAGGACCCTATGGTTCGGCAGCGATATCACCAGTGCCGTCACGGCGCTCGCGCTCCCGCTATGGCTCGCCGGGGGCGGTGCACCCGGCCCGGGAATCTACGCGGCCAACTTCGCCCTCGCGGTTGTCAGCGCGCTCTTCTTCCCGGCCAGCGCCGCGCTGATCAAGGAACGAGTCCGGCCGGAACGGCTGCGGGCGTTCAACGCGCACTACGAGACGGCGACCCAGGCCGGGATGCTGCTCTCGGCGACTGCCGGCGGTTTGGCAGTCCAGGCGTTCGGGGTGATACCGCTGCTGCTCGTCAACGTGGGCACTTTTGCCGTTTCGGCGATCTGCGTCATCGGGGTCGGCCGTCGGCCGACCCCGATGATCACCAGCATTGCGGCTGCGGACCCCGGCCGAGTGCTTCCGATCCCGGCGGTGCGCACCGCAGGCTTGTCGATGAGCGGGATCATCCTGCTCTTCGCCCAGGGCAGCGTCGTGGTCACCGTATTCAACGCACTGCTGCCCGTGCTCGTCCTGGGTGAACTGCACCGGGGCGCGGGAACCTTCGGCGCCATCGACGCGCTCGGCGGCCTCGGTTTCCTCTTCGCAGCCAGCGCCTACCGGATCCTCGGCCGCCGGTTTCGCGACCTGGGCATCGCGGTGGTCGCCTTCCTCGTCTGCGACGTCTTGTTCGTCTTCCAACCGCAGTTCGGAGTGGCTGGGTTGGCGGTGCTCGTCCCGGTCGCAGCCTTCATCTTCGGCCAGGCGCGGATCGCGTCCCGCAACCTGCTGATGGCGTCGGTGGACGCGAACCAGGCGGGCCGGGCCTTCGGCGTGGCCAACGGCAGCGGCCTGGCCGCCACCATCATGGCCATGCTGATAGTCGCTACGATCACCGACCAAAGCGACACCCGCTATGGATTCGCCGCGACCGCCGCCCTTAGCGCCACCGCTACCTTGACGGCCGGGATCCGCTTGCTACGACCGAAGCGGGTCCCGGCCGCCGCGGTGGCGTACGAGCCGGCCGTTCGGTGAATCCACGGAACGTCGGCAGACCACGCTGGTGCTGTGTGCAGACCTCGACCGAGCGGTTGGTTGGTTCGTGTTCGGTCGGCGCTCGGCGGCTCAGGCGCCCACACCTGAGAATTGGGAAAAGACCTTGAGTACCGTGGGAAACGCTCATCGCAGGGATGCCGAAGTGCCTGGCTAGCGAGTTCCGTCGGTGCCCCTGTGCACCGAGGCTGGCATCTCAAGAGCCACACCTACTATCGCTCACCCCTGGCGAAGACCGTCACCACACTTCTCCAGGCCCCGGACGCGCCCCGCCTGCAGACCGACACCCTCGCCAACCAGATATCCCGTCTCGAACGGGCCGACCGCGCCCTACGCTCCCAGCACGCAGCCGAACGGCGGGAGAACCGCGCCACCCTTGCCGCCTACGCCGACCACATACAGATTCTCAGCCCGCGCAAAGCCCAACTCGAAGCTGACAACGCCGGCTTGCGTGGACAGCCCACCCGGCAGACGGCAAGCTCACTTCTCTTCCAGACCTTGTGGTCCCAGCTCGGACACCAGGGAGCACGTAACCCGCCGGAGTTTCAGGAGGCTCAACCTCTTGTGCATGCGGCACGGGCGCGTTCGGCGACGTGCCGGGCGACGGCCGCCTCGACACCAGGGCGGGCGTGTCTCTCCGGGGACCGCCCGGAGGCGCGGAGGGAGCGGGCCAAAAACACCGGTGTGGACGTACCGTGCTCGGCGTCGCGTGTCGATGAACTGTGCCTCAGCCGGGGAAAGTCCAGCGTCCAAGTCCTTGATGTCCTCGGGGGACGAGCGGGTTGGACAGCAGCCGGATGTTCACTTCGAAGATCTCCTCCGTCCGCCAGCCGGAGCCGGGCCGGGCTCCGGGCGCACGTCAAGGGTGTGCCGACCGGAGGCTTTCGGTCGTTGAGAAACAGCTGGCCCGACCGCCGCGAGGTCGGTGGGCTGAATGGTTACGGGCGCCGGCGGCGTATTGGTGGGCCCGGTTGATTGCGGAGTCGATCGAGTCCGTCCATTCCATGGCCACGACGGGGTCGTCGTGGACCTGGACCTCCTCGAGCAGACGCGCCCATGTCCCGTCGACCTCCCAGCGGGCGAACCGCTCATAGACAGACCGTCTGCTATGGCCCGAAGCGTTCCGGCAGGTCACGCCACGGAGCACCCGTCCGCAACCGCGCAGCACCCCGTTGATCGCCTGCCGGTGATCCCGCCACGGACGACCCCGCCCGTCAACACCCGGCAACTGCGGCGCTATCCGCTCCCACGCCGCATCCGTCAGCTCACCACGACCCACCACAAGATCAACTATCAGGCAGTGCCAGGGCCCGTCGCCGCTGGAGACCGCTGCTGCCGAGGGCCCGCCAGCTGCAACCGGGCATCATGTCGCCATGATCCAGAACGACCAGCAAGCACCCGAAGCGCTCCCGCAGCATCCGGACGTCACCGAGGCGACTATCCGGGAGCGTCGCCTTCACGACCCCTCCGTCCGCCTCTCCGGCCCCCTCGCCGAAGCCCTCTTCGACCCTGAATTCATCGAGGTCGGCGCCTCCGGGCGGCGGTGGACTCACGCGGAGATGATCGCGGCCCTGCCCACGCTCCACGGCGGCCTCGAGAAGAGCACCCCCATCACCGCAGAGCACTTCGAGGGCACACTCCTCGCCCCCGGCATTGTCCACCTCACGTACGAGACCCGCATCGAGGACCGGCACGCCCGTCGTTCGTCGATCTGGCGCCGCGACGCCGCCGGGAGTTCCGGCTCTACTACCACCAGGCCACGCCGGTGCCGGACGGGACAGCCCGGCCGTAGGGTCCGCCCTGGAGCCTGTCTACCTCAGCCGGGCATTACGGCGGGACACGATGACCTCCGATGCGATGTGTTCCTAGACAGCTCCACCGCACCGGAGGTCTTCGTCATGATCAAGCACCGGCGAGTGTCAACAACGCTCGTGATCAATACACCTGTAGCGTCGCGAGAATTTCAGGCCGGCGGGAGGTGCATGGTGCGGTCCTGCCACGCTGCTGTGCGGAGTGCCGCGATGACGGCTGCGGTCGTCGGGTTGGTCGTTTCGGTGTGGCGGGTCGCGGCGAACAGGAGGCGCTGGATCGGGTGGTCCTCGATGGGGGCCGTACGGATTCCGGGCGTGCCCGGGTCGATGGCCGTCCGGGGGACGAGCGCGGTGGCGAGGCCGGACCGGGCGAGGGCGACCTGGGCGGCGATGTCGGCGGTGACGTAGCGGGTCGTGGGTGTGAAGCCGGCCTGCTGGCAGGCGTGCAGTATGGCCTGTCCGCAGTCTGTCGTCGCCGGTGGCACGACGAGGTGGTGCGTGGCCAGTTCGCGCAGGCCGACGGGCCGTTCGTCGGATCCGTCGACGGCTCCGACGTCGGCGGTGACGACGAGCAGTGGGTCGTCGAGCAGCGGCGAGACCGCGATCCCCTTGGGTGTGGTCTCCGGCAGGTGGCGGTAGCGCTGCCCCAGCACCACGTCGACGGTGCCGATTGTGAGTTCCCGCAGTTGTGCCTGGTCGGTGACGAGGCAGGTCACGGCGAGCTGCGGCTGGTCCGCGCCCAGCGCAGTCAGCGCGGGGGCCACGATCCTGGCGACTGTCGACGGCAGCGCGGCGAGCGTGGCGGTGGCGCCGACCGTGCCCTTGACCGCCGCGACCGCGCACTCGGCCTCCTGCACGGCGGCGAGGATCCGGTCGGTGTGTTCGAGGAGGACGCGGCCCGCCTCCGTGAGTGCGACGGTCCGCCCGTCGGGGCGCAGGAGATCAACCCCGACGTCGTGTCTGAGTGCGGCGAGCTGCTGGGACACGGCGCCCGCGGACAGCGCCAGGGACTGGGCGGCCGCGGTGATGGAGCCGCGGGCGGCGACGGTCTTGAGCATGTGCAGACGGCGGATGTCGAGCATGACTCGATAGGTTAGCTAAAGGGTTTCATCAAAAAACATCCCCTTGACCTGTCGAGTAGGGGTGAGCGACCTTCTGCGCATGGAGATCTTCGACTGCATCGCCGCCGTGGCCAGGCCGGTCCACGACTTCGGCGACGAGTTCATGTCCGACGAGGCGACCGCCACCATCGGCCTGCGCGCCGGTTTCGCCCCGGGACGCGGCTTCTACTGCCGCGGCCGGTTCGGAGTGCTCGGCGAGGCACCGGCCGCCGTGGTCCAGGCGGTACAGGGCTTCCTCGGCCCCGATCTCGTTGCCACCGGCTGGCGGGCCGGCCGGCCGGTGATGCCGGCGGAGGAAGCCGCCGCCTGCTACGCAGGGGCCGTCCGGACGTGGGGATGCGCCCACATCCCCGCCGATGTCGACGTGGAGCACTTCAACCGCCTGGCTCAGCAGCTGATCGACGCCGCCGATGCTGACGGCCTGCCCCTGTTCGCCGGCTGGCGCGCGCAGCCCGTACCCGCCGATGACCCGGTCGGCGCGGCGATGCAGCGCATCCACGTCCTGCGGGAACACCGTGGCGCCTGCCATCTGGCGGCGGTGCGCCTGAGCGGGCTGAGCGCCCGGGAGGCGATGGTCGTCAACCTCGGCGTCGAGCAGGCGACCCGCTACGGCTGGCAGGAGTCGCGTCCCGTCGCCGCGCCCCTGATCCCTCGATGGCAGCGTGCCGAGCAACTCACCGACGAGCTTCAGGCGCCGCTCTACGCCACACTGACCGACCGGCAACGGAGCGAGTTCGTCCAGCTGGTCGACGAGTTGACCAGCTCCCCGACCCTCATGACCGGACGCCGGGAACAACCGCAGGTACACGAGAGGACGGCCTGATCGCGGCCATGCCCATCACCCATCAGGGCCGTTCGCCCTCCGTCCACCCCACGGCTTATGTGGCTCCGATGCCACGCTGTGCGGAGAGGTGCGCGTGGGGCCGAGTGTCGGGTGCTGTTCGGCGCGGTGCTCACCGCCGAGGGCGGGCCGGTGGAACTGGGCGAAGGCAGCATCGTGAGGGAGAACACGGTCCTGCGCGGCACCCGACGGGAGCCGACGGTCCTGGGACGACAGGTCATGGTGGGCCCCACCTCCTACCTAACCGGCTGCCGGGTCGAGGACGAGGTCCCGGCCCGGCACGCTCGGCGCGCCTCACCTGCCGAATCAGCTCGGATGACCGTTCCGCACTGTGCCTACCCGCTGAAGCTGCATGGGCACGGCGGGGTCTCCGCAGCGCAGGGGCTGAGGAGGGCGTCCACGTGGGCCCGCACCAAGCCAGGTCATTGCCGACGCGTTGTACGCCTCAGCGTGGATCCGGAAGTTCGCCCTCGGGCATCGGCGAAGGAGTCGTCGTAGAGGATCGGCAGTGAGACCGGCCCCGGTCCGACAGGTAGTCGAACCGGAGAGTTGTGCGCCTTGAGTTCGTTGGCGAGGTCGAGAGTCACATGCGTCAGCCCCGACCCTCAGGGTGTACCGAACCTCGGCTCCATCGCGCACGGTGTCCCTGAGGTTCCCGTGCAGCGTGATGACGAGAGGCTTGCCTTTCTCAAGCGGCTTGGGTTCAACAGTGATGCTGTCGGTGTCCAGGCCGGGTCAGCAGTACGAGCAGTCCTCGGCCTGACAGGTCTCCATCGCGGCCCCGGCTGCTTGCTTCGGGGCGTCTACCGCCCGGGTGCCGCCTGTGACCTGCTCCGACCCGGTGAACGAGGCGGCCAGGAGCAGACTCAGAGCGCCCGATACGGACGCGCTGTACCGTCGTGAACCCGCATGTGCTGTTCTCCTCCACGATCGATCATGATCATCAAGAAGCTGCCCACCATGCTGAGAGCCGCGCCGGTTCCTTCGGGTGACGGTGGTGTTATCGCCCGCGCGAGAACCCTGGACGCAGCACGCCCGGGGATCCACCTGCCCCAGCTACCTCGCCGCGCCTCTCCAACGAGCAATCGTCCGTTCACGTCAGGCGTGACCGAATGGCCGCTGAACGAGCCGCTGGAGGTCCGCCGGGCGCTCCCATCGCATATGGATCATCTCTGCGGTCCGGCCACACTTGGGCAGTTCGTCTCGCGGGTGGTTCGTATCGGCTCGCCGTATCCGTCCCACCGGCATCTTGCCGGATGCCTCTCGATGTATTCCGCCGGGGTGAACTCGCAATGTCTCGGCGACTTGGTCCTCTTCGGCAAGGGCCCGGTACAGAGTTGACCGGCCTACTCCGAGGCTGCGAGCGATGGCGGTCACGGACTGCGGCGGGGTAGAGCGGCGGCGGTCGCGCGCCACCGCCAGAGCGTCGTCATCGAGGGCCGGCGGACGGCCCCCCGAAGTGGGGGTGTCGATCAAGTCGTGGGAGATCTACCGCACCGAGGCGAGGATGTGATCGACGCCGACCAGATCGCTCAGCAGATCACCCTCGATGACGCTCGCGAGAACCGGATGGTGGCCGAACGCCGATCCAGACGGACGCGACTGGCGAAGGAGTCTCCATGGCCGGCCGCGACACCGTCGAAGGCAGCCCGATCCCGGCCCGGCTCCTGATGTGCTGGACGAACAGGCCCAGCTGAACCCCGCGCACTACGTCGACGTGATCCGGTTCGTCGAAGAAGAGCAACTGGACGGCGAGGACACGTCCGTGCTCGTCGTCGAGCTGGAACAGCGCGGCCTGCCCGATGGCGAAATTCTTTGGCCGCAGCACCTCCCGAGCGCCAGAGGGGGCGGGGAGGGGTCCCTCCCCAGGGTGCAGGCTGTATTCGGGCGGGCGATCTTGCTGCGTCGTGTCCGGGTGGTAGTTATGTCGCGGGCGCCCATCTGCGCCGCTCGTAGTGCAGTTGCAAGCCTCTGACCTGCACTTATATGCAGTGCCTAGTAAAAGTGCAGGTCAGAGCTTTGCGATCGTCCTGCGGGCTGCTCGATTTGTGGGGCGGTGGCGTCAGGAAGGCTTGACCGCCGAGACCGGGGTGACGGTCACCTTGTTGTCGCACTCGGCCCACACCCCGTCGTTCAGGGCGACCTGGTGCTTCCCGGAGTGCGCCAGCCCGATGACCATCGTCGGATACGTCACCGGGTCCTTGCCCGACACGCAGTAGCCGTCGGCTTCCCCGTGGACCTGGACGAAGGTCAGCTTCACCCACGCCTTGCCGTGCGGCCGGACCGTCACGGTGGCCGCTGTGCCGGTGCGGGTGACCTTGAGCGGGACGCTGTGGGCGGGGGAGCCGTTGCCGGCGCCCGCGAGCGTCGGATGGCCCTTCAGGACGCACGTCCTTCGGGAGACGTTGGTGAACTGCACGACCGCCGCCCCGGTCCCGGTCCCGACGGGCCGGTGGACGGCCTGCCGGGCGCTGACCTGGAGGGCGGAGGCCGGGCAGGCGGGCGGCGGGGTGGAGGGGGTGGTGCCCGCCGCCATGGCGGTGCCGGGCAGGATGCCGGTCACCGCCGCCGCGACGGCCGTGACCGTCGCCGTCGCCAGAGCCGCCCTGCGAATTCCGTTGCTGTGCCGCATGCTGTCGTCCCCCTGAGTCGTCTCGTCCGCGGGTTTCGGTCGTCGGTTGTTGTCCCGCGGTACGCGTGATCGTGGTACGTGAGTGCAGACAGGGCGGCAGAGCGGCAGGGTTCCGTGCGGCAACTACTTGTGACGGAACGGTGACGGCCATCTGCACCCGTGCAGATGCAGATGGCCGTCCTCGGGATACGCGGGAGGCATGGCGGGCAGCACGCGGCCTCCACGCCGTACCCGGCCTTCTCCGCGACACGGCACGAGGCGGCGTTGCCGTTTTCCGGACCGTTGCCCTGGGGGAGTCGCACCACCGGAGGGACACTTCGACTGTGCCCGCCATCCGGTGTCCTCCTCCTCGAAGGCGATGACGTCCGGGTGCACGCGCGGCCGTGTCTCCATGCCGGGGGCGGAGACCAGGTCCCGCTCCTCGTCCGGGCACCGGAACAACGCGGACCGCGGCTCGTCCCGGTCGCACTCGTCGGTCAGCGAAGGACTCAAGCCCCGGTTCAGAGCGGCCGCTTCACGGAAGCGGATCGCCAGGTCACCGAACGAGGGCCGCGTGGTCTCGAAGATGTCGGCGTCGGGCCGGAAGGCGATGGTGGTCCCGCTTCCGGTCGCCGCCCCTGTCGCGGCGGGCGGGGAGACAGCGACGCTGCGTGTGTACTGCTGGACCCAGCGTCGCCTTCACGGCGCACCTCGACCGTCAACCGGCTCGACAGCGCGTTGACCACGGACGGTTCGGTGCGCAACGGGCTCATGGCCATGGTGTGACGGCCGCGAAGGCCGGGCGGAGGTGTGCAGGCGGGTCAGCATGTCTTCCAGGCCATGGCCGTCGGTGTGACCGGACGCTTCCACGGCAATGTCCGGCCCGGACTCGGCCACCTGGACACCGCCGTCTTCGGTGCGGGTGACGTCGATGTGTTCGCCCTGACCGGCCGGAGCCTCGTCGACCGCGCGTTCCACGACATCGAACACCAGGTGATGCAGGCCGCGTTCACCGGTCGAGCCGACGCACATACCGGGCCGCTTGCGCACCGTGTCGAACCCTTCCAGGACCCGAAGGCGAGCTGTGTCGGTTCCGGTGGCTTCCTGGCTCATGAAGACCCCCTGAGGAGCTGTCCGGCAGAGCTCGTCACGGTACGCGAAATTCCCTGAAGGGCCAGGTCAGCGACCATTTCGCGAGGCTTCGGATCTGTCGGTGCGGGCCTGTGGGACGACGGTCGGCCCCAGGCCCGCGCAGGGCCGTCGCGCCGCGTCGGCGGCCCCGTCGAGGCCGTGGACGGCACCGTTTGAGGCAACGCCGAGGTCTCCATTTGCAGAACTTCCCGGACGGCGAGCGCTGTTCAGCACATCCTGCGCACGCAGTCGTTTCACTGGGTCCAGTACTGGGTCAGAGCTCCCTCTTTGAACGGGGCCGGAGTCACGCTGAGTTCGCCTGCGAAGGGGCGGTCCAGGACGAAGACGAGGAGCAGGCTGAAACCGACGAGTCCTGCGACGGAGGCGACGAAGAGGATCTGGACTCTCAGCTTGCGCATGCCGTAGAGGAACGTCAGCGGGAGGAGGACGAGTGCGCCGCCGAAGGCCAGTACCTGTAGGAGCGGGGGGAGTTCCTGGCGTGCCATGGTGATGCGGGCGCGGCGCTGGGAGGCGATGTCGTTGAGATGGTTGACGGCCTCCTCGTAGAAGATTTGCTCGCTCTGGCTCTTGGGGTCGTATCGCTGGAGTGTCTCGTAGGCGGACCTGAGGTGGGTCTCCGTGGCTCCGTAGCTGGGGTTTCCCGCACGCATCCGGGGCCACTGGTCCTCGACGACGGCGTGGACGTATCCGTTCATCGTGGCGTCGAGCCGAGCACGGACCGGCGCCGGGAACGCGGCGGCGTCCCGGGTGATGAGCGCCGCGTCGGTGGCCTCGGAGGCGACGATGGTCTGGGTGTCCTCCAGCTGGGTCCAGAGAGTGACGATGACGAAGGCGAGGATGATCCCGTAGATCGCGCCGAACATGCCGAGCGTCACGCCGACCATCTCGTTGTGTTCGCCGCGGGCCACCGAGGGGTACCTGCGGCGCAACAGCACGCTGCCGCCGACAGCGAGGAGGACGGTCCCGCCGACGATGACGACGGTCAGCGTGAAGGTGCTGTAGTGGTTGAGCAGCCAGAGCGAGACGTGCGGGGATTCCAGAGGGGACACGACTTTCCAAACGCGTCGAGCCGATCAGCCGCTACGGGTGTGACCGGCAAGTTCACACCACCGAGTGAGGGCTCGTCGAGCGTGCTGAGGGGGCCGTGGCCCCCTCGGCGCGAGGTGGTCGGCTTCTGGCACTACGCGGAGGGCAGTTGGTCGTACATCCGGAACGTGTAGGTGGCGTCGTACGTCATCAGGTTGCCGCTCGGCGCCGGCAGCCCCAGTCGGCGGTTGAGGGGCCCTGCCAGGGGCCCGCAGTGTTCGGCGGCGGGGGCGTTGAAGGTGTCGTCGTAGGCCGAGAACTCGATGATCGGCGGATCCTGGGAGACCCACTTGGAGGGGCCCGACCGCTTGAGCTGGAAGTCGACCGGTGTGCTCGCCCCTATGGTGCAGCCGTGCGGCAGCAGCGGGCTCGACAGCCGCCAGCGCAGGCTGAACTGCCCGGTGTAGAAGTCGGATCGGCCCCCGTACTGCGGTTCGATCGCCAGGCGGAGGTGTCGTGGGGGATCACCTGCGGCGGTGCCGGTGAGCCCGCCCGGAACGGGGGTGGGCACGCTGTGCATCGCGCCCCAGACCTGCGCGTTGGAGCCGTCGGGCATCCGCCCCTCGGCGTGCGTCATGGTGATCGGGGCGAGAGCCACCTCGACCTTCCCCAACGTCAACCGGGGTGCCGCGGTGTGGACTTCGCACCGCCACAGAGCCGGTTCGGCACCGGCCGGAAGGGCGGGGCAGTCGCTGAAGTCGGTGGCGGACGTCGGGGTGGCGGGACCCGGTTCCGCGGCGGCGAAGCTCGGGGTGTACGCCCCCACCAGCCCCGTCAGGGCAGCGGCCCCGGCGAGGGCGAGCGCGGCGCGGCGGGGGAGTGACAAACGGCGGTCAACGGGCGTCGTGTTCAACATGAGCACAGCCTGCTGCCTACGACCGGGCAACCGCCATCGGTGACTGCCCCGCCTCGACCCTGAGCGGACCCTGACGCAGTATCAGGGTTGGTGGGCGACCCTTCCACGGGTTCACGCGATGCTCCGCACGACGCGTCGGCGGCGCTTGCCAGGGCGCGCCACGCTTCACCACCGGGATCGGCGACGAACGCGGGGCCCTGGCGTGCGGCCGTCATGACGACGTGGATCATGGCGGCGGCAACGCCACGCAGATGACAGCACCCGGCGGTCGCGGCCACGCCCAGCAGTCCTGACACGCCCAGAATCGCCGTCCATCCGGCCTGTGTCACCCGCCGTGGAATGCTCGACCGCGTGCTCGTACGCGGTGTCGTCGTACCAGAGCGGATCGCTCATGGCACACCCTCCGGCAAGGATATGCGGTGCCGTCGACGCCGAGCGGGCGGGATAATCCGGCCGTGACCCTCACCGAACGGCAGCTCACCCTGGCGACCCTGGACCGGCAGCTCCTCCTGGAGCGCAGGCGCCTCGACGTGGCGGAGGCGGTCCGCCAGGTCTGCGCCGTTCAGGCGCAGGCGCCCGCTTCGCCCTACCTGGCTCTGTGGAGCCGCGTGGAGGGCTTCGTGCCCGAGGATCTCGACGCGGCCTTCACGGACCGCCGGATCGTGAAGGCGACCCTCATGCGGACCACCCTGCACGCCGTCCACGCCGACGACTACGCGCCGTATCACGCCGCCATGGTCCGGAGCCTGCGGGCGTCACGGCTGTACGACCGCCGCTACACCTCGACCGAGCTGAGCGAGGAGGACGCCGACACGCTGCTTCCGCGGCTCGCCGAGTTCCTGGCCCGCCCCCGCACCGGAGCCGAC
The DNA here is from genome assembly GCF_052543235.1 of Streptomyces sp. SAS_272. Lineage (NCBI taxonomy): Bacteria > Bacillati > Actinomycetota > Actinomycetes > Kitasatosporales > Streptomycetaceae > Streptomyces > Streptomyces sp. SAS_272. The sequence continues at coordinate 49,684 of NZ_JBMNDR010000060.1, forward strand.
GTCGAGGCCGAGTTCAGAACGAGCCTCGGCGGCCACGCGGACCGCCTGTGGTGGGCCCTGAGGACGTACGCGCCGATCCAGCACACCCCGACCGGCGCTCCGTGGTCCTTCAAGCTGCCGAACACCTATCTCGCCTCGGGCGTCGACCCGGCAGACGAGGCGAAGGGCGCCGCGGCGGGCGTACGGCGGCTCCTGCTCTCCTACCTGCGGGCCTTCGGACCGGCGTCGGCACCGGACTTCGCACGCTTCACCCTGCTGGGACGGCCCGTGATCAACCAGGCGCTGAGCGATCTCCGCGACCAAGTGGTGCGCGTTCCCGGGCCGGCCCGCGCCGCACTCTTCGACCTGGCGGGCGCCACCGTGCCCGCCGAGGACACCCCCGCGCCGCCCAGGCTGCTGCCGATGTGGGACAGCACGCTGCTGGCCCACGCCCTCCCGGGGCGCCTGATGCCGCAGGAGTACCGACCGCTCGTCGTCCGGCGCAACGGCGACGTGCTGCCCACCCTGCTCGTCGACGGTCAGGTCGCCGGGGTGTGGCGCGCGGCGGACAAAGGCGTGGAACTGACCGCGTTCCATAAACTCGACAAGGCGGCCTGGCGCGGCCTGACCGAGGAGGCGCGGAAGCTGTCCGCCCTGATCGCGGACAGGGACCCGGCCCCGTACAGCCGCTACCACCACTGGTGGGACAAGGGGACCCCGGGCGTCGAGAGCAGGACGGTCACGGTGGAGTGAACCGGGCCCGCATCAGGGCCTCCTAGGATCTCTCGCATGGCGAAGCGCAAGGTTCAGCGGCGGGTTCGGGCGATATTGGGGGAGGACCCCACGGCCGTGGTCTGGTGCGAGATCCACAAGGGAATCCCGACGCCGCCCGCGGACGTCCACCGCGCCGCGGGAAAGGGCCCGCTCAAGCCGGGGCACCACTGGCTGCTGTACGTCGGCGCGGTCGCGTTCTTCTTCGTGGTCGTTCCGATGATGCTGATCGACAGACTCGATGACCGACTAGGCGGTACGCGGTCAGAGCCGCGGTCGGGGCGGGGCCCGGGTGGCCGCTCAACAGCACGCGACCGTAGGGTTGTTGACGGACAAGGGTCGGCAGGGGGCACTGGCCGCGCGGAGGACCCGACCAACGGCGTCTTCGACGGAGACTGGAACCTGACCGCGGGCCGGCTGCTCCTGGGCTGGTACTCACAGTCGCCCAACCCGAAGCGCCTGGTGATGCTGACCCGCGACCGCGTCTGCGTGGCCGCATCGCCTCGGCGCCGGCTGTCGCCCACGAAGGCGGACGACTTCCGGATCGTCACGGAATACCCGGTCTCCGAAGTCCGTGTGGTGGGCGAGGCCGGTCAGCCCCGGGGATTCGCCACGTTCCGGCTCCACTTCAGCGACGGCTCGTGGCTGGAGCTGGGCCGCCTGGCGCAACCCGACGACGCTGACAGATTCCTGAGGGTAGTGGACCCGACCGTGAACCAGTGATCCGTACAACGCTGTTGCCGGCGACCGGCGACCGGCGACCGGCGACCGGCGACCGGCGACCGGCGACCCGGGGCCGGCGACATCAGTCGGTGCCGGCCGGCCCCTGCGGAGAGAGCGGTCCGTCTCGTAGGCGAGGACGACTGCCTGCACCCGGTCCCGCAGATCGAGTTCGACAGGATGCGGCCCACGTGCGTCGTCACCGTCGTCGAGCTCAGGAACAGGCGGTCCGCGAGTTCGGCGTTGCTGAGGCCCGTCGCCAGCAGGCGCAGCACCATCAGCGCCCGCAAGGCGATGCTGCTGCGGTCGGATCGGACGATCACGCTGATGCAAGAACTCGCAGCCGCCATCAACGAGGACCGCGACCCCAGGACCATCGACACGGACAAAGAGCCCGTGGACGGCACGGTCGCCCGGTGGGGGGTGGGGGAGGTGGACGGTGAGGCGGCGGAAGCGTCTGTGGTCGGTGGTGCCGACCGGTGCGGTGTAGCCGAACCGGGCGCGGGTCTCCACCGTGATCCCGCGTGTGGTGGTGGCCTGCTTGCGCCGGCGTTTGCGGACCTGGGGCTGCCAGCGGGCCCGGAGAGCGTCGTCGATCCGGTCCGCGATCGCCTTGGGCCGGGTGCTTGCGTTCGCCCCTGCGGTAGCGCTCCACCGACCGCTGGCTGACCTCAATCTCCTGAGCGACGGCTTCGTCTTGAGCTGCCACATCAGGAAGTTGATGCGGGCCTGGAGGATCTCGGGCGGCTGGCGGGTGAAGGCTCCCCGGTCGGCGCGTTCGATGGCGTCCTCGATCTCTGCCACGGTCTACTCGCCGTCGTCGAGGACGGCGTCGCCGCCCTTTGATGTGGCGGGCGGGGTTGTAGCCCTGTTCCGTGAGGTCGACGGCCCAGGGCATGGATTGGACGCCTTCGAGTTTGGGCCAGACCGGGGGTGAGTCCGAGGCGGAACCCTCCGGGCTGCGGCTTGCCGACGCGGCATACGGCAGGAAGTCCAGCGGCGAGACGCCGGGGAAGGGTAAACGATCAGGTTTACCGCTGCACCCACTGGTACGCCTCCTCGTTGAGGAACCCACCCATCCAGCCGGAGTCCACGAGACCTGGAAGGGGGCCGAAGAGCCGGTGTGGCGATGGGCTGGCCGCGGCGCGGGGGAGGGGCGCTGGCCCCTGGACGCGTGGCCGAAGGCACACTGAGCACGGTGTGCCCGGCCTCTGTGCAGTGCGGGCACACCGACATCCCAGACCGGTGTCGATGGCGGCTGGACGGATGAACAACGGTGACGACCAGCTGCTGCACCGGCCGTGACTACGACCACGACGACTACTCCAGCCCCGGCCCTGCTTGTCCTGCCGGCCGGATTTGCTGCACCGCAGGCCTGGGGCGCACTCCGCACTGTTCGGCCTGCCGACCCTCCTGACCTCCGCCTGGAAGCAGACCTTGTTTCGGGAGCTCAAGTCCCGATTGGGCCGTTGACAGGGACGCCGATGCTTCGTCGTATGGTGTGGCGCATCTCGCCGAGTTGTTCCCAGATCCCCTCGATCTGAGGGCGGGTCTGCTCCAGGGATTCGTCCTCCCGGTGTGGCGGAATCTTGCCGTCGAGGCGCTTCAGGACCCCATACATCCGGTTGAGCCTGCGGTGGACGTCGTCGGCGGTGGCAAGCACGTCGTCCGGGACCCGCATCTGCGCCTCGGAGTAGCGCGCACGATGCTCGCGCCGAGCATCGTCCAGACGTGACCTCAGGTCGTCCGTGACGCGGCCGAATCGCAGCCCGTGCCAGAAGTTGTTTAGCTCGGCGTGGTAGTCCAGGGAAGCCGTGTTGAGTATGACGTAGCAGTTTCGAACGGCCTCTGTCGTCGCGTGCTCGGTCTCGTACTGGCGTTCGTCAGCGTGCTGTCGGTCTGAATGAGCCAGTTCTTTGGCTTTGGCCTTTTCGGCGAGCCGCTGGGTCATGAGACCTGACGCGAGCGTGCCGACGATCCCCAGGAAAGCGATCGCCAGCGGAACTACCGCACTGCTCATCAGCACCTCTCTTCTCACCTCCGATCATGGCGGTGTCACGCTGCCGTACCCGGCAGCCGCCCCGCACGCCTGGCAGTCGCTGCCACCGACGGCCGAGCGCCAGCCGGCCCGGGCACCCGGACTGGGGAGCCACGATGGGCTCCCACCCTCACCTGTGGGACGGCTGCAAGCAGCAGGCTGGCGCGGCCGCCGTCGCCCCGGCGGCCCGCACGCGGGAGCACTCGGAGCCGGAGCGCGGGGGAGTGGGGCAGTACGACTTCCGGCGGAACACTCGGCGCCCCGTCTGCGCCCAGTGCGGGGCCGACTTCACGACGCGCTGCCCGCCGGCATCCGGCCCGTCCAAGGCGACGCACCCGACACCGTCCTGATCGGCGGTGGCTCCGTCATCGGTTCCCCGCTCGGCGAGGTCCTCGCCGGCCCGCTGTGCGGAGGCGAGGGGATCCTGACAGCCGAACTCGACCTTGACGACCTCACGCGCGCCTGCTTCGACTTGGACCCCACCGGCCACTACGCGCGCCCCGACGTCTTCACCTCCATGTCGACGAGACCTCCCGCGGACGTGGGAGGCTCCCGAAGGGGCCCGGGTCCCACGTGATGTCGTCCAGGCCGAAGACGATCAGGGCTGGGACCGATCCGTCTGCCGGCGGTCTGACGGTGCGAACACAGTGATAGCTTGCAACGAAATCCGTGGCGTTTTGACTCCTCCAGAGGAGATTAGGTCTGATCATTGTGCGATCAGCGACGAATTCGATACTCTCGCGCCATGTTCGAGCCGCTGCCCCGACTGGCCCTGTCCGCCACCGAACGGACCCGGCACCGCCGCCTGCGCGAGCAGGGAAGGTCCGACCGGTCCGAGCTGGACGCGGTACTCGCCGCCGGATTTCTGTGCCACCTCGGGGTGCAGGTGGAGGGCCGCACGATGGTCGTGCCCACGGTGTACGGCACGGACGGCGAGACGTTGTACTTCCACGGCTCGGTGGCCAGCCGCAGTCTGGTGGAGGCCACGCAGAGCACGGTGTGCCTGACCGTCACCCATGTCGACGGCCTCGTCCTGGCCCGGTCGGTGTTCGAGCACGGCGTGAACTACCGCAGCGCCATGGTCTACGGCATACCGCGCGTCGTCACCGACCCAGAGGAGAAGCTCGCGGGCCTGCGCTGCCTCACCGAGCACGTCACCCCGGGCCAGTGGGACTATGCACGCGGCCCCAGCCGCAAGGAGCTGGCGGCGACTTCGCTGCTCGCGCTCTCCCTCGACGAGGCATCCGTCAAGGTCGCAGCCGGGCCGCCGGAGGACGGCGATGGACCTGACGCCGAGCTCGGGGTCTGGGCCGGCGTCCTCCCGCTCCATACCACCTGGGGAACGCTGGAGCCGGACCCCGTCCTGCCGTCGGACGTCCACGCCCCGGCGCACCTCGCCCGACGCCAGAACAGCCCCGCCGGCTGAGGCAGGGGGGGCAAGCGCCGATCACCAGAGTCGGTCTTCTGTCTTCGAACAGACCTTGCCCAGAGCAGGAATCGACGAGAGAGGGACGCACCCTCGACGCGGCAGGCCTGGGGTTCGAATTTTGACGGGCGAGGTGCCTTCTGCGGCCGAGTCGCGACTGCTCACCCGTAGACGTCCGGTGCTGCCGCGAACTCACTGGGCGGCACTCGAGGAGAAGGTCGTGCCGGTGGGTCGTCCGGATGCCGATCCCGTTCGCCGTCGTCGACGGGAGCCTCCGCATTTGGCGTGTGTGACAAGGCTGGGCGAACATCACGTCCGGTGGTGCCGCCCCGCGGTGGGGCCCGCCCGCTGCCGCCGATGCAGTGCAGCTGGCCGGGTCGCCCGGAAACGCTTCATCGGGCGCGTCCACAGCGGGTGCTGACACCGAGCTTGCGCGCGATCAGCCGGGGGCCAGGCGGGAGGACTGCTTCGTGCCGACCGTGCGCAGTGTCGCGAGCACCAGTGCCCGGGCGACGGTGACAACTTCGCTCACGCGGACCTGTTCCTGTGGGCCGTGTGCAAGGCGTACGTCGCCGGGGCCGTATTGCAGAGTAGGGATACTCGCCCCTGAGTACAGCCGCAGATCACTGCCGTAAGGGGCCCCGCGCTCAGCCGGTCGCGGACCGCTGGTGGCGTCGGCGTGCGCGTCGCCGACCAAGGCTGCCAGCGGGTGTCCGGCCGGCAGTCTGCCGCTGGCGAACTGGCCGCCTGGCCACGTCACCGTGGCGGGGTGGGAGCGCAACCACGGGTCGGCCCCACATGCCTCGGCCACGCAGGCTTCCAGTTCGGAGCGTGCCTGCGCGGGGTCTTCGCCGAGCCGGACGCCCAGTCTTCCCTCGGCCACCAGCAGGTCGGGCACGCTGCTGGCCCAGTCGCCGGCCTGGACGGTGCCGACGGACAGCGGGTAGGGGATGGGGTATTCGGACATGAGCGGATCGGCGCCGACGTTGCGGAGGGTTTCCAGACGGGCGAGCGCGCGGTGGACATGCAGGTAGGCGTCGATGGCACTCACCCCGGCGTACCTGGTGCTGCCATGAGTGGCTCGGCCGGGTACCTCGACCCGAAACGTGAGGGCGCCGGCGTTCGCGGTCATGAGCGCACCACTGGTCGGTTCGGTGATGATGCAGGCGTCACCGGTGTGGCCGCGTTCGAGGGTGGCGAACGCTCCGAGCCCTCCGTCTTCTTCACTGACGACGAAGTGAGCGGACACCTGGCCACGTAGCTTTGCGCCCGCCTCGCGTACTGCTGCCAGTGCAGCGAGTATCGCCACTACCCCGGCCTTCATGTCGCACGCTCCTCGGGCGTGCACCACGTCCCCGGTGACTCGCGGGCGAAAGGGGTCCTCCTGCCATTGAGCCGGGTCTCCGGGAGGGACGACGTCGACGTGACCCTGCAGGATCAGGGTCGGCCCGTCGCCAGAGTGCTGCGTGCCGCCCACCAGGCCCCATGCATCCGTGCGCGGGGCCTCGCTCCCCGGAAAGCCGGGATGCGCACGCAACTCGGGCAGATTCATGGACCACAGGTCGACATCGAGGTCCATCCGCTCCAGATGCCGGGCCAGGATGTGCTGAAGCTCGGACTCCGCCGCGCTCCCCGTCACGCTCGGAACAGCGAGAAGCTCCAACAGGATCTGAGCGATCGCCGTTTCATCCACTGCGGCCAATGCCGAAGCTTCGACATCGCTCACGTTTGCTGTCATCGCAACACTGCTCCCGGCAGGTGACATCAGGACAAGACGGAGACTATGTTTCGGCAGGTGGCGCAAACAATCGCAATTTTCTCCGAGATGGTGCCACTTTTTTGCAGAATCAAAGAGGCAGTGGCCAATCGTTGCGCCGCCGCCATATCCATGGACGTCTGGAGTGAAGTCATCGACGCCATCGACCGAGCAATCATCCGTTGTGTTCTGCGCAACGCCCGCGCCACGTACGCCCAGATCGGCAAGGCTGCCGGGTTGTCCGCGTCCGCCGCCAAACGGCGTCTCGACCGCCTGGTGGACACCGGAGCGATCAGCGGTTTCACCGCTCTTGTGGATCCGCAGGCGCTGGCTTGGCACACCGAGGCGTTCGTCGAGGTCTACTGCACCGGCAACCCCACCCCCGCCGAACTGCGCCAGGCCCTGTGGGACATCCCCGAGGTCGTCGAAGCCTGCACGGTCTCCGGTGCCGCCGACGCAGTCGTCCACATGCTCGCCCGAGACATCCCCCACCTGGAACAGGCCATCCAACGGGTGCGCGCCACTCCTCCTGTCGACCGGACCGAAAGTGCCATTGTGCTCTCCCGGCTGTTGAACCGGCCTCGCCTCTGACCGGCCCGGTTGCACCGTGTGCGGGTGTGGTCAGAGGATTCGTCGTGCGGATGCGGGCGCTTGCTGCGCGGGGCCGGTAGCCGGCAAGGAAAAGACGGTTGAGGTGCACAGGTTCTCGATCTGGTCTTCTGAGTCAGGAATCCTGTGTAAATAACTGGCGAGGCGTTCGAGGATCTCGTCCGCGGTCTTGGTCCAGACGTAGGGTCTGGGGTCCGTGTTCCAGGTGGCGATCCAGGAGCGGATTTCCTTCTCGAGGGCTTGGACGCTCTTGTGGACGCCTCGTCGTATCCGCTTGTTCGTGAGCTCGGCGAACCACCGCTCCACGAGGTTGAGCCAGGACGATCCAGTGGGTGTGAAGTGCAGGTGGAAGCGGGGGTGGGTGATCAGCCAGGTCTTGATGGCCGGGGTCTTGTGGGTGGCGTAGTTGTCGAGGATCAGGTGTACCTGCAGATCTGCCGGGATCTCTTGGTCCAGCTTGATGAGGAACTTATTGAACTCCTCTGTCCGGTGCCGGCGGCGCAGGGATCCGATGACTTTCCCGGTGGCGACCTCGAGTGCCGCGAAGAGGGTGGTGGTGCCGGCACGGACGTAGTCGTGGGTGACCCGCTGCGGGATTCCGGGCATCATCGGCGACACCGGCTGCGAGCGGTCCAAAGCCTGGATCTGCGTCTTCTCATCAACGCAGAACACCAACGCCCGCTCGGGCGGGTCCAGATACAGGCCCACGACATCGTGCGCCTTGTCGACGAAGTACGGGTCCGTCGACAGCTTGAAGTTCTGCGAGCGATGGAGCTGCAGACCGAAAGCCCGCCAGATCCGCGACACGGTCGACTGGGAGAGACCGAGTTCTTTGGCCATCGCTCTCGTCGACCAGTGTGTGGCGTTCCTCGGTGTCGACTCCAACGTCCGCTTCACCAATGCGGCGACCTGCTCGTCGCTCACCGAACGTGGGCCGCCGGATCTGGGCAGGTCGCCCAGGCCGGCGATCCGAT
>NZ_JBMNDR010000061.1:0-57570 GCF_052543235.1 Streptomyces sp. SAS_272
GAGTCCCGCACCCCCACCATCACCCTCGCCGCATGACCATCCCAAACAGCACCAAACCCGGCACTACGTCCTTGACGAAAGACATAGAGACACCCCCCCGGTAACTGCGGTCACCCCAAGCCCGCAGCCACCCCGGTCACCCCCGGCGAACGCGGGGTGCCTCGTGAACGTACCGGTCATGAGGCGACCCGCGGTCGCGTGCGGCCGGCGCCTGCGCACCGGCCCCTCCGCTCATTTCCCCGCGCACGCCTGCCCGTTGAGGGTGAACGCGTACGGCGCGGTGTTCTTCTCCTGCCACGAGGCGAGGAACCCGAAGGTGAGGGTGCCGTTCGCCGCGACCGTCCGGTTGTAGTCGGCCGCGGTGGCGGTGACGCGGGTGCCGGCCTGGGCGACGCTCGCGTCCCACATCTGGTCGACCCGCTGACCGTCGCGGAAGGACCAGGCGACCTGCCAGGCGTCGAGAGCGTGGGCCGTGGTGACGGTGACGGTGGCCTGGAACCCGTCCGGCCACTGGTTGACCAGGTCGTACTGGACCTCACAGGCCGGGTCCTCCGCGCCGCCCCCGGCCCCGGCGGTGGCCGAGGAGGTGCCCTGCGGCTCGGGGTCGGGCTTGGCGTCGTCGCCCGTCTTCTTCGTCGGCGAGGCGCTGGCCGAGGCCTTCGGGGCGGACGAGGACGGCGCCGCGGAGCTGGCGGGTGCAACGGACGGCACCCGCACACCGGGACCGGCCACCGGGCTGCTGTCCGTGGGGCCTGCCTTGGCGAGGCTGTCGCCGCCGCTGTCGCCGGGCATCATCGACACGGCGAGCGCGAGTCCGGAGACGAGGACGGCGGTGACGAGCAGTCCGTTGCGCCGCACCCGCGCCTTGTGCGCGGCGGCGCGCGCGGCCGCGCCCTCGGGGTCCGGCGCGGCGGGGCTGCCGCCGCCGAGGCGCACTTCGGCCGCGCGGCGGCGGCGTTCCAGGTAGGCCAGGCCGCCCCAGCCGATCACGCCTTGGGCGAGGGCGGCGGGCAGTCCCCCGCCGTGCAGCCGCAGACAGGCCGCGGCCTCCGCGCACTCCACGCAGGTGGCGAGGTGCCGGGAGAGGTCGGGGGGCGTGTCGGCGGCGGGTGAGCGGGTGACGGCGTCCAGGAGCCGGACGTAGCTGCGGCACTCCGCGTCCATCGGGGTGTCGAGATGGTTGCGGTGACAGCGGTCTCGAAACAGGCCGCGGACCTCGTTCAGCTCCTCCACCGCGGCGGACTGGTCCAGGCCCTGGCGGCGGACGACGGCCTGCAGCGGCAGCGCCTCCACCTCCGCCAGCCACAGCAGTGCCGCGTCGGGTTCCTGCATGTCGCGCAGGCCGCGCAGGGCGATGGGACGGCTCAGCGGAGGCCCGACGTACCGTGCGGCCTTGTCCGAGTTGAGCCACAGGCGCAGGTCGGGGTCGAGTTTGTGGCCGTGTCCCTGTGCCTCCCAGGCGGCCGCCGTGGCGCGCACGGCGGTCAGCAGCAGGGGGATTCTGGGCAGCCGTGATGGGCGGCGGCCGGCGCCTCGCGCGGTGCCGGACTCGGCTGCGCGGGCCTCGCGTATGCCGAGTGCGAAAGCCTCACGGGCCAGTTGGTTCGCCGCGGTCGAGCCGGACGTGCACAGGTCCGCGTACGACAGGACGGCGTCCCAGCACTCGGAGAACAGCGCGGCCTCAGCGGCGTCCTTCGGGGTCGGCAGGTCGGGCATGGGTCTCCTGCATCCACAAGCAAGGTCAACTCACCATGACGGCAATGGAGTTGGGGGGAACCTCGCGGCAGGGGCAGAGCTTTTCACGTTACCGACACAACTGACAAGCGCCCTGTTCAGATGTCATGTATAGACAGCAGGACAGGGAGGAAAGAAAGCGGCCGCGCCCGTTACTCCGGTCAGTGGTACGGGCGCGGGCCGCCCTGCGTTCAACGCCGATGCGATGTTTCTGCATCGACTGCGGGGACTATACGGTCGCCGCGTCCTGCGCCGGAAGGCTGTCCATGAAGGAACTCACGGAGAACACCGCCCGGCCGGGTCCGGGCGGGCCGTAGCCGGGCGGCGAGGAGAGTCCGAACTCGTCCATGGCGCCGCGGTAGGCCTGCAGCAACCGGATGTGGTATTCCAGCGGCGCGCCCTGCGGGTTGGCCTTGCCGAGCGGGGTGGTGGGCTCCGGGCACCAGGTGGTGAAGCGGGGCGTGATGCCGTGCGACATGAAGAAGCGCAGCCCCTCCGTCGTGGAGGCGATGGCCTCGTCCACGGTCGTGAAGCCGAACGGCTCGGCCATCTCGACCCCCGCGACGAAGTTGGGGATGACGTTGCGCGCGCCGAAGACGTCCGCCGAGTCGAGGATCCGCCTGTGCCACTCGTCGCGGCCGACGTAGCGCTCCTTGCCCGGGCAGTACAGCTCGAACAGGCGGCGGTCCCACACCTCGTAGTTGGGGTGGTAGATCTGCACCCCGTAGTCCTTGAAGCGCTGTACGTCGTCGCGGGGCAGCGCCTGGGCGACGACCTTGCCGATCCAGCGGCCCGGGAAATGCTCCTCGATGGCCTTGGCGTAGCGGCCGTAGAAGTCGGCCTCGTCGCGCCCGCCGACGGTCTTGGTGATGGCGCCGCCGGTGAGCGTGTAGGCGGTGGAGGCCTTCTGGGTGTCGTACCGGTCGATGATCTCCAGCGCCTCGAGGACCTCGTCGACGTCCTTGACACCCGTGTAGGGGCGGCCGGCCGCCTTGTGCTGGCGCCAGTTGTGGTTGATGTCGCAGTACTGGCACTCCTCCTTGGCGCCGAAGTACTGACATACCCGGAAAACGGTCAGATAGATGAGATAGCCCCACTGGATGGTGGGCGCGACCTCCATGACGGACTTCCCGTTGGAGAGCTTGTGCCGGTAGTACTCAGGCATCGGCGGCACTCCGACGTCGGCGATGCGGCCGCCGTCGAGGTACAGCCCGAGCAGCCCCTCGTCGTCCGCGGCGACGCGATAGGGCGAGGACGGATTCACCCGGACCGACACGACCGTGCGCCGCAGGTCGTACGGGCCTCCGGTGAGGATGATCTCCTCCGGCGGGCGACGCAGCGCCGCCTCGCCGAGCTCGGGCAAGGTGCTGTGGTCGAAGGAGAAGATGAAGTAGGACTTCGGCTTGACCTCGCCCGACTCGTTGTCGCTGAGCGCCGAGGGGTCGAAGGCCACGCCTCCGCGCAGCAGGTCCTCCTTGAACACGGCCTCCCGCGGAACATGCGGAAACCGCTCCATCAGATCCTCGACCAGCGCGGTACGGCTGCCCATCCGTCTCTCCTCCCGGCTCAGGCGTACGACTCCTCACGGTATGCCCCGGCCGGCGCGGAGGTGGGGGCGGGGGGTCTCGTGTTGCGGGCAGGGTAGGTTCCACCTGGGGAATCCCGGGTTCTCGATCTCCTCAAAGGGGCGACCACCGCATGACCGAAACCGTTACGAACTGGGCCGGCAACATCACCTTCGCCGCGAAGGAGCTGCACCGTCCGCACTCGCTCGACGCGCTCAGGTCGCTCGTGACCTCCGCCGGACGGGTACGGGTGCTGGGCAGCGGGCACTCGTTCAACCGGATCGCCGAGCCGGGCGGCGACGGTGTGCTGCTGTCGCTGAGCGCCCTGTCCGGCGAGGTCGAGGTGGACACGGCGGCGCGGACCGTGCGGGTCGGGGGCGGGGTCAGGTACGCCGAGCTGGCTCGCCGCGTCCACGAGCACGGGCTCGCGCTGGCGAACATGGCCTCCCTGCCGCACATCTCGGTCGCCGGGTCGGTGGCGACCGGCACGCACGGCTCGGGGGTCGGCAACGGCTCGCTCGCGTCGTCGGTACGGGGGGTGGAGATCGTCGCCGCGGACGGCTCCACTGTCGTCCTGGAGCGCGGTGACGAGCGGTTCGGCGGGGCCGTCACCTCGTTGGGCGCCCTCGGTGTGGTGACCGCGCTGGTCCTGGACCTGGAGCCCGCATTCCGGGTCGAGCAGCACCTCTTCACCGAACTCCCGCTGGAGGGACTGGACTTCGAGACGGTGGCCGGGGCCGCGTACAGCGTGAGCCTGTTCACGGACTGGGATGCGCCCGGGTTCCGTCAGGTGTGGCTGAAGCGGCGCACGGACCAGCCGCTTGCCGACTTCCCGTGGGCCGTCCCGGCCGCGCGGGCCTTGCATCCGGTGCCGGGGATGCCGGCCGTCAACTGCACCGAACAGCTGGGGGCGCCCGGGCCCTGGCACGAGCGGCTGCCGCACTTCAGGGCGGAGTTCACCCCCAGCAGCGGCAACGAGCTGCAGAGCGAGTATCTGCTGCCGCGCCGGCACGCCGTGCAGGCACTGCGGGCGATCGACGGGATCCGGCAAACGGTCTCCCCCGTCCTGCAGATCTGCGAAGTGCGCACGGTGGCCGCCGACGAGCAGTGGCTGAGCCCCTCGTACGGTCGGGACACCGTGGCCGTCCACTTCACCTGGATCGAGGACACGGCGTCCGTGCTGCCCGTGGTGCGCGCCGTGGAGGCGGCGCTCGAGCCGTTCGAGCCGCGCCCCCACTGGGGAAAGGTGTTCGAGACTCCCGCCGCCGCGGTGCGCGGGCGCTATCCCCGGATGGACGACTTCACGGCTCTGGCACGCGAGCTGGACCCGGCGGCGAAGTTCGCCAACGACTTCGTGCGGGACGTCCTGGGAAACTGATGTCACGCCGTTACCGGCCGACTTTATAAAGCCCCTTTCCTAACCCCTTGTCGAACCCTGTGGCACGCCATAGCCTGGCGCGGCGCCGGTGCCGTCGCCGGTGCCGTCGCCGAGCGGGCCCGCCCGCCCGGAGGGGACGGCAAGGACGGAAGGGAAGAGGGGCACGCTCCATGAAGCGCGGCACGTCACGTGACATCCGCACCGCGAACCGCTACGAGGTGCTGCGCCAGATCATCGCCGCCTCGCCCACTTCCCGGCAGGAGCTCGCGGCCGCCACCGGTCTGTCGCTCGCCACCGTCGCCACGCTCGTCGGCGAGCTGCTCGACCTCAGCATGATCACTGAGGTCGGGTTCGAGGACTCGGCGGGCGGTCGCCCCCGGGGCCTCGTGGCCGTCAACGCGTCGGGGGGCGCGTTGATCGGCGTGGACATCGCGGAGACCTACGTCCATGTCGAGCTCTTCGACCTGGCCCTGAACGTGCTCGCCCGCGCCGCGGAGGACATGCGGCCCGGCGAGAGCCGCCCCGAGCAGGTGGTCGGCCACGTCGCGGCCGCGGCCGGTTCGGTGGTCGCCCAGGCCGGCGTCGAGGCCGCCCGGGTGCTCGGCGTCGGGGTGAGCGTGCCCGGACAGGTGGACCGCGCCACCGGCGTCTCCGCATACGCGCCCAACTGGGACTGGCACGACGTTCCGTTGCTCGACCTGCTCTCCGAACACATCGCGTATCCGTTGTACCTGGACAACCCGCTGCGCGCGGGCGCGGTCGCCGAGCTGTGGTTCGGAGCGGCGCGTGGGCACGCGAACGCCGTGGTGGTCAACCTGGGGACCGGCGTGGGCGCCGGTCTGGTGCTGGGCGGCGGGCTGCACCGCGGGGTCAGCAACAGCGCCGGCGAGTGGGGGCACACGACACTCGTGCTCGACGGCCGGCCGTGCCGCTGCGGCAACCACGGCTGCGTCGAGACGTATGTCGGCGCGCCCGGCATCATGCAGAACCTGCGTGAACTCAGCCCGAGCAGCCCGCTGTTGCACCCTCAGGACCAGACCGCCACGATCGATGCGCTGGCCGCCGGGATCGCCGCGCACGACCCTGACGCCGTCGAGGCGGTCCGGGAGACCGCCCGTTACCTCGGCGCCGGCATCGCCAACCTGGTCAACCTCCTCAATCCCGAGGTGGTCGTCCTGAGCAGCTGGGTGGCCGCCCGGCTCGGCGAGCCCCTCCTGATGGAGGTGCGCGAGGCCGTCGCCCGGCATGCGCTGCAGCGACCCCTGGCCGCCAGCAGGATCGTCCTGTCTCCCATCCCCACCGACCCGGCATGTCTGGGCGCGGCGACGTTCGCGCTCGAAGGGGCATTGCAGTCGGTCGGACAGCGGAGCGTCAAGCGCACCGCGCCGGCCCGCGTGAGAACCCGCATCGCACCGACTCCCTGACCCGGCACAACGCACCGACCGCACGACGCACCACGACGGAGGGGAGGCAGCCCTGACCGCAGGCACCGCAGGCACCGCAGGCACCGCAGGCACCGCAGGCACCAGCGTCACCGCTCCCCCGGGTGGCGATCCCACGCCGTCCGGACGGAGTGACGGGGGCGGTCCGGCCGTCCCATGAGACCGAGGGCCGCCGGCCCTGACACCGGCGGCCCTCACTTTCCCTCCCGTAGCCCACGACGCCCGTTGTGAAAGCGCTTGCACAAGCATTTCGCAAGCGCTTTCGGCCAACCACCGCACTGGACCCGTTCGCGATCCCGAACCGATCACAACGCTTCGAACAGACTTCGTCCAACCCCTTGCCGAAGCCTTAGCCGAAGGTTAACGTCCGGCTCCGCGACAGGAATTGAGCCACCTGCGCCGGGCGAAGAGCCCAGCCGTACTCCGAGACAAGGACGTCACCATGTCGGCACTGAGCAACAGCAACTGGTCCCGCAGGTCCCTCTTCCGGGCCGCGGCGGGAATGGCCGCCGCCGGCAGCCTCGCGGCCTGCGGCGGCAACAACGGCCGCAGCGGCGGAGCCGGTTCGGGCGTCGACCTGACGCAGTTCTTCCACGCGTACGGCGAGGCGGGCACCGAGCAGGCGATCAAGAAGTACGCGAAGGCCTACGACAAGGCCAACGTGACCACGCAGTGGATCACCAGCGCCGACTTCGAGAGCAAGCTGTTCGCCACCCTGCTCACCAAGAGCGCGCCCGACCTCTTCGAGTTCCACCCGCAGATCCAGATGGTCAAGAGCGGTCAGGTGGCGGATCTGACCGACATCATCGACCCGGTCAAGAGCGACTTCAACCCGGCCGACATCAAGTCCCACACGGTCGACGGGAAGATATACGGCGTCCGGATGATCGACGACCCGCAGTTCTTCTTCTACCGCAAGTCGATGCTGGAGAAGGCCAAGGTCGAGGTGCCGACCACGCTCGACGAGCTGATGGAGGCCGCCGCCAAGCTCACCACGGGCAAGGTCAAGGGCCTGTACATGGGCGACGACCTGCACAGCGTCGTCAACCCGATGATCTGGTCGGCGGGCGCCGACACCCTCGACGAGAAGAACCAGATCGCCTATCACACCCCGGGTGTCATCGAGGGCATCAAGAAGATGCGCAAGCTGTTCACCAGCGGCCACCTTCTGCTCGGCGCCCCGACCGCGTCCTGGGACCCCTCCTCGCTCAACCAGGGCCTGTGCGCCATCCAGTTCTGCGGCATGTGGGCGATGCCGGGCATCCAGAAGGCTCTCGGCGACGACTGGGGCGTCTTCCCCTTCCCGAAGACCGTCGACTCCGGCAAGCAGTCCGTCTACAACGGCGGCTGGTCGATGTTCGTCAACGCCAAGGGCAAGAACGTCGACGCGGCCAAGGAGTACGTCAAGTGGCTGTGGATCGACCAGAAGGAGTACCAGGAGGACTGGGCCACCTCCTACGGCTTCCACATCCCTCCGCGCACCTCGATCGCACAGTCCGCCACCAAGCTCAAGTCGGGCAACGCCGCTGAGGGCGTGCGGCTCTTCAACGAGTTCGGGCACTTCGACAACATCGGCTGGACGCAGGCCATGATCACCGCGCTCGAGGACGTCTTCGCCAACTCCGTCCGCAAGGACATGGACCCGGAGGCCGCGCTGGACAAGGCCGACACGGCCGTCGAACGCGAGCTCAAGAAGCTGTTCGGATAGGCCGCGGGACGGACCTCGAGATGTCGACGACCACAACGCGCGACCTCGCGCGCCCCGCCCCGGCGAAGGCCTCACCGGCCAGGCCGCGGCGGGGTCTGCGGGGCAGCCCCACCTTCAACTTCTGGCTCTTCACAGGGCCGTTCCTCATCGGTCTGGCGATCTTCGTCTACGCGCCGATCGTGTGGAGCATCTGGCTCAGTTTCTTCGAGGCCCGCTTCACCGTCACGCCGGACAAGTTCATCGGCTTCGAGAACTACACGTACATGCTGACGAACGACGACTTCGTCGGCTCCCTCGTCACCTTCACCGTCTTCGCCGCGTTCATCGTGCCCACCACGTGGGCGCTGTCCCTGAGCCTGGCCCTGCTGGTGAACCGGCTCCGCTTCATGCGGGCGTTCTTCCGTTCGGTCTTCTTCCTGCCGACCGCGTGCAGTTATGTCGCCGCGGCGCTGATCTGGAAGATGTCGATCTTCAGCGGCGTCCGCTTCGGCCTGATGAACACGGTGCTCGCCTGGTTCGGGATCGACAACATCCCCTGGCTCGTCGACCCCAACCCGCCCTGGTACTGGCTCGTCATCGTGACGGCGCGCCTGTGGCTGCAGTCCGGCTTCTACATGATCCTGTTCCTGGCCGCGCTGCAGAACATCCCGGCCGAGCTGTACGAGGCGGCCGCCATCGACGGCGCCAAGCCGGGCTGGCAGACCTTCCGTCACATCACCCTGCCGCAGCTGCGCGCCACCTCCACCGCGGTGATCCTGCTGCTGCTCATCGCCGCCTACCAGGCGTTCGACGAGTTCTTCAACCTGCTGTCGAAGACCACGTGGGGCCGTCCGCCTCTCGTCGAGCTGTACTACAAGGCCCTCGGCGAGAGCCAGGACTACGGCGCCGGCAGCGCCGGCGCGGTCATCCTGACCGTGTTGATCTGCGCCGTGACCCTGCTCCAGGGCAAGTTCATGGGCTTCGGAAGGGGGGACGAGTCCAAGTGACCAGCACGACGCCCGAGGTACGCAAGCCCGCACCGCCGTCGCCGAAGGCCCGCCGAGACGGGCGCGGCGGCGGGGTGATGAGCTCCACCGGCCTCTACATCGCCACCGGCATCGCCGGCTTCTTCTTCCTTGTCCCGTTCTACCTGCTCGTCCGCAACGCCCTCTCCACCGACACCGACATCACCGGAGAGAACTGGAAGTTCTTCCCCACGGACATCCAGTGGGGCAATGTCAAGGAACTGTTCACGGACGGGACGGTGCCCTTCGCCCAGTCGCTCTGGAACTCTGCGGTGGTGGCCACCCTGCACACCGCCGGAGTCCTGCTGGTGTGCTCGCTCGCGGGCTACGGGCTCGCCCGCATCCCGTACCGGCACGCCAACAAGGTCTTCTACGCCGTCCTCGGCACGCTGATGGTCCCGACGGCGGTCACCTTCGTCCCGAGCTTCGTCCTGGTGTCGTCGCTCGGCTGGGTGGACACCTACCGGGGTCTGATCATCCCGGGCCTGTTCAGTGGTTTCACCTGCTTCCTGTTCCGGCAGTACTTCCTGGGGTTCCCCAAGGAGCTGGAGGAGGCGGCGCGCGTGGACGGACTGGGCTACTGGGGTGCGTACTGGCGCATCGTGGTGCCCAACTCGCTGAACTTCTTCGCGGCGATGGCGACCATCACCTTCATCAACGGCTGGAACTCCTTCCTGTGGCCGCTGGTCATCGGACAGGACCCGGGTTCCTGGACGGTCCAGGTCGCGCTCTCCAACTACATGACCAACCAGACCGTCGTCTTCCACCTGATCTTCATGGCCACCGCCTTTTCCATCCTGCCCCTGGTGTTCGTGTTCCTCTTCCTCCAGCGCTGGCTGGTGCAGGGGATCGCACAGACCGGCATCAAGGGCTGACCTAGGAGACCCATGTCCTTGCGCACCCCGGCCGTCGACTACGTCGAGAGCGTCTCCCCCGGCAGCGGGGCCCTGCCGCCCCGCGCCTGGTACGCGTCGTCCGACGCGAAGTCCCTTTCACTCAACGGACGGTGGCGGCTGCGGGTGTCGGCCACGGCCGACGCCGAGGACGACGCGTTCGCCGAGGAGGGGTACGACGCGGAGGACTGGGCCGAGGTCACGGTTCCGGGTCACTGGGTCCTGCAGGGCGACGGCGTCTTCGGCTCGCCCGTCTACACCAACCACCTCTACCCCTTCCCGGTGGACCCGCCCCGGGTTCCGACCGAGAACCCGACCGGCGACCATCTGAGAGTCTTCGACCTGCCCGAGGAATGGCCGGAGCTTTCCGAAGGCGGTTTCGTTCTCCGTTTCGACGGGGTGGAGTCCTGCGCCCGCCTCTGGCTGAACGGGACGGACCTCGGCGAGTTCAAGGGCTCGCGGCTGCCGCACGAGTTCGCGGTGGGGCATCTGCTCAAGCCGCGCGGCAACGTCCTCGCGGTACGCGTCCACCAGTGGTCGGCGGGTTCGTACCTGGAGGACCAGGACCAGTGGTGGCTGCCGGGCATCTTCCGTGACGTCACCCTGCTGCACCGGCCGGCGGGCAGTGTGCTCGACTTCTTCGTGCACGCCTCCTTCGACCACGTCACGGGCGAGGGCGTACTGCGCGTCGACTCCGACGTCGACGGGCGGGTCGTCGTCCCCGCCCTGGGCATCGACGCCGCGACCGGGGAGAGCGTCACGACGCCGGTCCGGCCGTGGACTGCCGAGACGCCCACGCTGTACGACGGCGAGCTGGTGACCGAGGGCGAGCGGGTGCCGTTGCGCATCGGTTTCCGCACCGTCGAGCTGGCGGACGGTCTGATCAAGGTCAACGGACGGCCGATCCTCTTCAAGGGCGTCAACCGGCACGAGTGGCACCCGGAGACGGGCCGCGCCCTCGACCTGGAGACGATGCGCGCGGACGTGCTGCTGATGAAGCGCCACAACGTCAACGCCGTCCGCACCTCGCACTACCCGCCGCACCCCGCCTTCCTCGACCTGTGCGACGAGTACGGCCTGTGGGTCATCGACGAGTGCGACCTGGAGACCCACGGGTTCGTCGAGCAGGACTGGCGGGACAACCCCGTCGACGACGAACGCTGGACCCCCGCCCTCCTCGACCGCGCCGCCCGCATGGTCGAACGGGACAAGAACCATCCGTCGGTCGTCGTCTGGTCCCTCGGCAACGAGGCCGGCACCGGGCGCGGACTGACCGCGATGGCCGAGTGGATCCACGGCCGTGACGCCTCGCGCCTCGTGCACTACGAGGGTGACATCGACTGCCGTGACACGGACGTCTATTCGCGCATGTACGCCTCCCACGAGGAGGTTGAGCGGATCGGCCGGGGACTGGACGGCGGCACCCACAGGCGACGCGAACTCCCCTTCATCCTCTGCGAGTACGCCCACGCGATGGGCAACGGCCCCGGCGGACTCGCCGACTACCAGCGGCTCTTCGAGGCACACGACCGGCTCCAGGGCGCGTTCGTCTGGGAGTGGATCGACCACGGCATCCGGCACCCGGAGCTGGGTTACGCCTACGGCGGCGACTTCGGGGAGGAGCTGCACGACGGCAACTTCGTCTGCGACGGCCTGCTCTTCCCGGACCGCACCCCCTCCCCCGGACTGATCGAGTTCAAGAAGGTGATCGAGCCGGTCCGCATCGAGGGCGACGGCACGGGCGGGACCGTGCGGATCACCAACGGCTACGACTTCTCGGACCTCTCCCACCTGAGGTTCGAGCTCTCCCACCAGGTGGACGGCTTGCCCACCGGCGCGAACGCTCTCACGGTCGGGCCCCTCGCACCCGGGGAGTCGGCCGAGGTGAAGCTGCCGGCGGGACCCGGCGGTGAGGGCGACGAGGTCCAGTGGACGGTGCGCGCGCTGCTCGCCGAGGACACCGCGTGGGCCCCCAGGGACCACCAGGTGGCGTGGGGCCAGGAGACCGTCGTCCCCCGGGCGCCCGTGACCGTCGCCGCCTCGCGACGACCCGTCCCCGGAGGGCGGCTGCTCACGCTGGGTCCCGGCGTCTTCGACGCCCGCAGCGGCGCGCTGCAGGCGATCGGCGGCGTCGACGTGACGGAGCTGCGCCTGGACGTGTGGCGGGCGACGACCGACAACGACGACGGCGCGTCATGGCAGGACGACACGCGCTACGGCCTGCTGTGGCGTACGTACGGCCTGCACCGCATGCGGCACCGCCTGGACGGCGTCGAGCCGGGTGAGGACGCGCTGACCGTACGGACCCGGGTGGCGCCGGCCGGCCGCGAGGCGGGCCTGCGCACCGGGTACCGCTGGACGTCCGACGGGACACGGCTGAAGCTGACCGTCTCCGTGACTCCCGAGGGCGACTGGACGATGCCGCTGCCCAGGATCGGCATCCGCTTCGGGCTGGCGGAGGCGTCCGCGGGACACGCGCGGTGGTTCGGCGGCGGTCCCGGCGAGGCGTACCCGGACACCAGGGCCGCGTCCATGCTCGGCCAGTGGGACGGGAGCATCGAGGAGCTGCAGACCCCGTACGTGCGCCCGCAGGAGAACGGCGCCAGGGCCGACGTCCGCTGGGCGGAGCTCGGCGGACTGCGGATCGAGGGCGACCCGGCGTTCTGGTTCTCCGCGCGACGCTGGACGACCGAGCAGCTGGACGCGGCACGGCACCCGACCGACCTCACTCCCGGCGACACGGTCTGGGTCAACCTCGACCACGGCCAGCACGGCATCGGCTCCCAGTCCTGCGGTCCCGGCCCGCTCCCGCGGTACTTCCTGAACGCCGAACCCGTCGAGTTCTCCTTCGTGTTCTCGGTGACCGACTGACCGGCCGGCCTCTCGTCGACGTCCCGGCACGCTGTTGACGTCTCCCCGCGGCCGGCCGGTCCCCCAGGGCCGGCCGCCCGCGGTGGAGGTCGAACGAGTGAGGGGCGTGCTCAGCCGCAGTGGACTCGACTGGACGAGGGCCGGACGTCGTATCCGATCGCGGCCGTTCACGATGGCATGCTCCTGGAGCCCGCCCTGTTCACGGCGACGGCCTCCGCAACTCTGCGCCTCCCGGCCGTCTACCGGGGCCGCTCGTCCGTTCACCGCCCCCGGGACGGGCGCGTCGACCGGCGAGGCCCACCCGCCCGTCCCGGGCAGTAACTCGTTTCTGCGATCCGCTCAGACTCGGGAAACGGTTCCGCAACTGTCGGACGCGCTGTCCCCGCCGACGCCCTTGCTCCGGTCGTACGGGTCCACGGTCGGGCCGGTCTGCGTCGGGGCCGTGGGCTCCGCCGACCTGAACCGAGGGTGCAGGAACCCGTCGTGGACGTCACAGGCCGAGTTGAAGAGCTCCTCGTCGTACCGGACGAGGAGCAATCGCCCGGGCGTGACGTCGTAGTGCGCGGGGTCGGGGAGCTCGACGTCGATGACGCGCCGCACGATCGTCCGGGTGACCTCGGGCGGACCCTCTGCGGGGCGGACCGGATAGACGAAGGTGTAGTCGGCGTGCACGATCACACCGTCGTGCTTGCCCTTCTTGTAGGTCATGCGCCCGCGCGTCTTGACCACGTCGCCCACGACCCTGACTTCGTCGGGGTCGAACCGGCTGAACAGGGTCAGCGGGTCGTGCGTCCTGTCCGGCGAGCGAAGGAAGGCGTCGAGGTCGTCGAGCAGATCCGGCTGCTTGGGGTCGAGCACCGAGAGAGCGGCGGTCGGACGTTCGCCGCGCAGCGTCTTCGGTTCCAGGTTCGCGCCGACGAGCAGTTTCCTGGTCAGCTCCAGCGCTTTCGACACGCGTTCCTTCGACGCCGACCCGACGGCCTTGGCGACCGGCAGGACGACGCCCGCCTCGCCGTCGGCCCAGGGGAGGGCCGGAGAACCGGCGAACGGCCTGTCGATGGTCGGCACCTGGTCGGGTGCGGCCCCCGGTGCGGCGGTGGGGGCGGCGGTCTCGGCGGGCAAGGGAGACACGGCGGCGGCCTTGGGCTCGCGTGTTCCGAAAGGGTCACCCGGCAGCAGGGAGGGTCTGAGCGCGACGGCGACCGCACCCAGCGCCAGGGCCACGCCGAGCACCGACCACACCTGCCGCCGTCGCCTCCCGCTGCCCCTCGTGTCCCGCGGGGTCGGGCCGGTACGCCATCCCTCGGGCTCGCTCTGGTGCCGCAACCGTTCGGTGACCATGCGGGCCCGTGCGGAGGGTTCCTTCGGCGCGGCGGTGGCGCCGAGCTCGCTGTCCTGGAGGAAGGCCTGCCATTCCTCGTCGGATATGGACGAGTTGTCTCCCGCCTCATCAGAGGGTTTGCCGACCACGGGGTGCGTACCTTCTTTCTTTCTTTTGCCTTCGAGTGGTTTCAGGAACCTGCCGCGCGCGCCGCCCCCACGGGGTCGCCGGGCCGCCATTGGGCGGAACTCCACTCCGGCGTGCGGACAGATCGCGGGGGAGCCGGCGGGGGGTGCGGCCCCCGATTGTGCTTCTCGGGGACGGAGGCCGGCCCGCCCGGTGCGCCGTCGCCCCCACGGGTCCGCTCCCCGGTCTCGGAACGGCCGTCGTCGCCGTTCCTCCCGCTGCCGCGCTCCTCCTCCGCGGACGGCCCTGTGCGGTGGCGCGCGGTCGTGCGCTCGACGCCGTGGGCGACACAGCTGTGGACGAGGAGGGTGGACGGGACGCCGAAGCACTCGCGGTGGCATCCGGCGGAGGGGGCGCACCGGGCCTGCGGGTGACGGAATGTGTCCAGGAATGTGTCGAGGCCCGCGTTTCCCCCACGCTCGCGTCGGAGCCGGCACCCTCGTCGCCCGCGAGCGACCATCCTGACGCGCACGCGACAGACGACAACACCGTCGCCCAAGCCGACGTCAGCGACGCCGACGTCAGCGACGCACGCAACATCCCCACCCCTGGAAGGTTGTCCGGATTCTCCGAGTTCTCGGCATCGGGGGTGGTCGAGTTCGAGAGTGGTGAAGCTCAAGGCACCGAAAGGTGCGTACCGTTGCGAATCCGGTTTCCGCAGATCGTCGTCCGCCGCGCCCTGCTGCACACCGGCCCCCCTGTATGCGTCGCGGCACAGTATCAGAGGGCTCCGCGGCGGCAGCGGTGCAGGTGCGGTTTCAGGTGCGGGTTGTTTCGCCCCGTCGTACGCGCCCCGGCCCTCCGCCTGCGAAACACTTAGGATTTGGCGACACCCCCGGTTCCGAGCGCGCACAAGGCGGTTGCCCATGCCAAGAGTCGGCCTCAGCACGGACCGCCTCGTCGAAGCCGCCGCCGAACTGGCCGACGAAGTCGGTTTCGACCACGTCAGCGTCTCGGCGCTGGCACGACGCTTCGGCGTGAAGGACGCGAGCCTGTACTCGCACGTCAGGAGCCTCGGGGAACTGCGGACCAGACTCGCGCTGTTCGTCGGCGGCGAGATGATCGACGGGATCGGCTCCGCCGTCGTGGGACTCGCCGGCAAGGACGCACTGGTCGCCTTCGCGGGGGCCTACCGGGATTACGCACTGCGGCACCCGGGCAGGTACGCCGCCACACAGATCCGTATCGACCAGGAGCGGGACCGGGAACTGACCGCGGACTCCCCCGCCCTGCGCCGCACCGCCGAGATCACCTACGGGATGCTCCGGGGGTACGGCCTCGAAGAACCCGACCTCACCGACGCCGTCCGCCTGTTGCGCAGCACTTTTCACGGGTACTGCATGCTGGAGGCCGGTGGCGGCTTCGGTGCGCCCCGGGACGTAGGCCGGTCGTGGGACAAGGCGGTCGACGCCCTGCACGCGGCCCTCACTCACTGGCCGCGAGAGACGGTGGCAGTCGGGGATGACGACGCCTGACGACGCAGCGGGACGACTGCCGTCGAGGGTGTCCCTCGGCGCATCACACCTGCCGAGGCGCCGCACTCGTCGAGTGGGTCTACGCCCCTGCGCCGAGGGCGTCGACCGACGGACGTCCGGGTGACGCCCCGGCGTCGGGCAGGGTGTTCGAGCCGGCGCCGAGGCTCGCCACCTCCTGGTAGGTCGGCGTGCGGCCGCCGGGAGTACGTCCTCCACGGACTTCGTCGAAGGCCTCCAGTGCCGCGCCCAGAGCGCGCCGGTACAGGAACGATCCGAGACTGATGCGGCTCACACCGAGCTCGGTGAGGTGCAGGACAGTGGGGCCGGCCGGGGAGTAGAGGATGTTGAGGGGCACGTCGATTTGTCGGACGAGAACGGCGATCTCCCCCGGATCGGTCAGCCCGGGGACGAACACGCCGTCGGCCCCGGCCTGTTGGTAGGCGTCGAGGCGGTCAAGCGTCTCGGTCGTGCTGCGCTCGCCGAGCCAGTACGTGTCCGTGCGGGCGTTGACGAACAGACCGGGCACGGCCGACTTGACGGCGGCGATCTTCGCCGTGTGGCGGGCCGCCGGCCCCAGAGCGTCCTCCAGGTTGATGCCCACCGCCCCCACGGCCGCAAGCAGGCGCGCCAGCTCCGCCACCTCGTCCGGATCGTCGCTGAAACCGCTTTCGGCGTCGACGGACAGGAGAAACGGTTGTGAACCCAGTGTCAGCGCGAGTCGGAGCGTCTCGTCGCGGGTCGCGGAGGCGCCGTCGGGCAGTCCCACCGCCGCGGCCACGGCCAGACTCGTCGTGCCGATCGCCCGGAAGCCCCGCCCCGCCATGGCCGTCGCGGAGGCATGGTCCCAGGCGTTGGGCAGAAGGAGGGGAGCGCCGGTGCGGTGAAGGTCGGCGAAGGCGGCCGACGTGGAGGTCGCTCGGGGTACACGCATACGACTCACGCTAGGGGCGGGTCGCTGCGGCCACCGCCGAACTGTCGCGGCCCGTCGGCAGGCAGCCGTCCGACGGCTGTTGCCGCACACCTGGCACCCCGCACGAGTGCGCTCCACGTTTGCGAGGGCTGCGGCGCTCGCGCCGGTCCGCGCGGCTCCCCTTCGGCACCCGTCCGGACAGCCGCAGGACCCCACAGCCGCACGGGTCCAGTGGTCGCGGCGGATTCACCAGCAACTGTCCCCGGTGCCGCCGCCTCCGCCCGGCCGTGACTCCGCTGCTCCTGACGATGCCGACCGAGGTGTCAGTCGGCTTCGCGCTCCCGCGCGCTGCGCTCCACGCAGAACTCATTGCCCTCGGGGTCCCTGAGGACCGCCCACCCCTTCCCGTCAGGTGTGCGACGGTCGTCGAACAGGGTGGCGCCGAGCTTGAGCAGACGCTCCACTTCCTCGTCGCGGGTGCGGTCCTGCGGCTGAAGGTCGAGGTGGATGCGGTTCCTCTGGTTCTTGGTCTCCGGAACGGTGACGAACAGCACGCCCGCCCCTGCGAGGAGCACCTCCTCGTCGCCGGGCTCGTCGTCCGCGTGGAGCGGCTCGCCCAGCACCTCGGACCAGAAGCCGCCGAGGGCGTAGGCGTCGGAACAGGCGATCGTCACATGTCGTATCGCAGAAGTCATGCACGGATTCTTCTCAATACCGCTT
Source organism: Streptomyces sp. SAS_272 (assembly GCF_052543235.1). Lineage (NCBI taxonomy): Bacteria > Bacillati > Actinomycetota > Actinomycetes > Kitasatosporales > Streptomycetaceae > Streptomyces > Streptomyces sp. SAS_272. The sequence continues at coordinate 17,208 of NZ_JBMNDR010000061.1, forward strand.
ACGCACAGCAACACATTTTCCGAGGTCTGGTGACACCTTGGGGTGGGGTGGCACCGTTCTGCGCTGACGGTCAGGAGAGTCCGCGCTCGTTCGCCGGTGTCAGCCGGTGTTCGTCGGCGAGTCACGCAGTTGGACACTCAGTCTGTCCGACTCTTCCCGCTTCGTATGTCCGAACCGGACAGCAAGGCGTCCAAAGCCGCTCGGGCCTCGGCGATCCGATGGCGCCACTCATCGCCTCGCAGGGCCTCAGCGTCCCACTCGACCACCGGTTCGGCGCCGGTCATGCAAGAGCCGTAGACCTGGTGGGCCACCTCGTCGGTGAGGAGTTCGTCGTAGTGGAACGACCCCTCGAAAGCTGCCCAGGCCACTGATCGCGTATCCGCACAGACCCGCTGAAGCACTGCTCGCGTGTACTCGCGCACATCGAGCGAGACGTCATCGAAGTCGATGTCGTACGACACCAGACCGAGCCGCTCGATGGCTTCGGGCTGCCCCAGCAGGGGGAACGGCAGCAAGGCGTCCGGGACCATCCCGGAGAGGTGAAAAGCCTCCTGTGCCAACGGGGTGTTTCCAGAGCCGATGACGAACACGTTCACCGAGACAGGACCTCGCCAGCACAGTAAGTCACGTATCTCACCCGCCATCGTCCTTCCCTTTCTCCTCTGACCGCACCCGAGGTGTGCGCTGCCGTCGTACCACGCCGGTCACCTGTGGCGCCGCCGACTTCGACGCCATCGCGGCCGGGGTGATCACTGCCGACCACCGATTCAGGGGCGGCGGAGCGGCGAGGGCGCCGACCTGGACCTTCGCTACCTGGTCTGACCACCGAGAACTCGACAGCGAGACAACCTCGTCGACCGTGGCTGACCCGACCCTTGGGATCCGGCACGACCGTGCCGCGCGGCGAGCAGACGGTTCGGAGCACCTCGCGCCGGCTCAGAAAGCAGGCGCAGACGTCATAGTTCACTGCGTGTTCGTGGGCACTTGACCACTGCGCGGGCACGAACCTGCTTCTTCCTCGGCGCGCCTTCCGCAGCGCGGACCACGTGGCGAGCACCCGTAACAGCGGCGGCACGGCAGTCCTCGAGGACGGATCGCCGACCTGGGCGTACACCCCCGTGACGCCGGTTTACGGGACGTCACTCACCGGGGCCTCACCGACCACGACGGCGCTGCGGATCGCTCGCCCGAAGCCGCGGGACCGCCGGAGGTCGTCGACTCACGCGACGTCGTGGCCTCGTCCGGAGCGACGTGCCGGCCCGCGCCGTCGGCGTCGGCCACCGCGGTGGACCCACCCGCCGACGCCAGGAAGCGGAAGCGGCGCTCCGGGCCTGTCCGCCACCGGACACTCAGGTCGTACGCACCGTGAGCGTCGTCGGCGGCCGGAGTCATGTGCACCTCTACGGTCGCGAGGTCCTGGAGGGGCAGCGGGTCGGGCTCCGCGGTGAGCCGGGCCAACGCGACGAAGAGGCTCGCCGGGCCCGCGTCCACCACGCCCGACAGCGCAACGTGCCCCGTGAGTCCGTACACGGGCAGCAGGTCGGCCCGCTCCGCCCCGCTCTCCGTCGTGGCCCAGCCTGTGACGAGGACTTCCGTGCCCGGTGCGGCGCCCGCGACCAGATGGGCACGCACCTCGACGGCGCCGTCGGCGACCACCAGGCTCGTGACCTGGGCGCCGGAGCCTTGGACGTGCCGGGACGCCGCCCAGTCCTCCCCAGTGCCGAGCGGGACGATCCCCTCCCTGTGCGGGTCGCCGCCGACCGTGACGGCGTTGTCCGGCGGCGAACCCAGAGGCCGGGTGACGGTGGAGTATGCGAAACGCGTGTAGTAAGGGTCGTAACGGACGTCCTCGCTGCCATGGTTGTGCAGGCGGACCAACCCGTCCGAACTGGTGGACTGGATGAGCCAGTTGGGTGCGGCAAGCGGCGTGATCGCGTTTCCCCGTTCGGCCGGACCCGCTTCCTCCTGCGCCGTCCACACCTCGTGATCCGGCGGAAGGAGCAGCCCGAGGAAACCCTTGCTCGCCCAGTACGGGGAAGCCGGGCCTGAATATCCCTGGAGGACCGACTCGTCGGGGCCGTGCCAGCCGAGGGTCAGCAGTCCGTGTGCGTCGACCGCGTCCCGTTCCAGGAAGTACCTGAGTGCTCCCGAGGCGAGGCGGCGGGTCTCGCCGGGGGCGAGCGGGGTGTGGCCGGTCAGGGCGCCCAGCCACAGGGGGGCGGTGGTCGCGAAGCGGTAGGTGAGGGAGCGCCCTTGGTGCATCGGGGCCCCGTCGGCGCCGAACAGGCGGGCGTAGTCGGCGAGATGCGTCGTCAGCCGGTCACCGTAGCGGGCCAGCAGATCGGTGTCGTCGGCCAGCCAGGCGTGCAGGACCGGGTAGAGGTGCATGGCCCAGCCGTTGTAGTAGTCGAAGGCCCGGCCGGGACCGTCGGTGTACCAGCCGTCGCCGACATACCACTGCTCGATGCGCTCGAGGCCTCGGTCGATCGCCTTGCGGGAAGCCTCCGGCTCATGACCGACCGACTCCAGGAAACCGCCTACCGTGACGGGAAACAGCTCCCAGTTGCAGGGCCAGGGTTCCGCCGTGAGCGCGTCACCGAGCCAGGCCACCGCGCGTTGCCGGGTGCCGTCGTCGAGCCGGTCCCAGAGCATCGGGCGGGTCAGCCGCAGTGCGAGGGCGATGGACGCGGCCTCGACGAGGGGCTGCGCGCGGTCATCGATGCGGGGCCAGACGCCGCGGACGCCGGCCGAGAGACCGCTCGCGTAACGTTCCAGCGCGGTTTCGTCCCGGCGGAACGCGGCGAGCAGCAGCGTGCGCGCGTATCCCTCCAGGCCGTCGGAGAGCCGGCCGGACCAACTCCCCCTGCTGCCGGGAAAATGGTAGAGAGCGCGATCTTCGGTGGCGTACGGCTCCACGGCGGCGAGCAGGGCGTCGGCGGCCGCCTCCCAGTGAGCACGGGTGTATCCCGTGCGAGGGCTGCGGGCGAGGTCAGGCGGGGGCAGGTGCATGTGCTGTTTCTTTCCTTCGCGGCCTGGTCCGGGCCTGGGGACGTCAAGACCTGGGGGCGTCCCGGTTCCGGTCGGGGCGCCCCCAGGCGTTCATCCCACCCGCACGGTGCCCTTCGGCACCAGATGCCGGGCGAGGAGTTCGTCGCGCACCAGGCCCGCGTAGACGGTGGCCCCGTGCACGGAGGTGTGCGTGTTGTCCCTTTTCTCGTTGTACAGGTAGAGCGCCTTGGAGCCCTCGACGCCTAGGGACTCCACCACCGCCTTGGTCTTGGCGGTGAGGTCGATCAGCGGGACGTCCTGTGCGGCGGCGACCGAGCGGATGACCGCGGGGTGGTCGACGCCGAGTCCGTTGACCAGCAGAGCCGTTCCGTTGTTCAGCGTGCCGTCGGCGTTGAACCAGCGGCGCACGATGGGGGTCACCAGGACCGGCCGACCGCCCCTCTCCCTCACTCCCGCCACCAGTGTCTCGAGGTTCGCACGGTACGTCGCCTCGTCGGTCGTCTTGTCGTTGTGGGCGAGCTGGACCAGGACGAGGTCGCCGTGGCGGATCAGCGGCCGGACCGTGTCCCAGAGCAGCGGGTTCCCCAGGTACGTGACCGTACTCTCCCCCGAGTCCGCGTAGTTGGCGACAGAAACACCTTGCCGCAGATATTGCGGCAGTTGCTGGCCCCATCCCGTGTACGGCTCGGCAGGCTGGTCGCACACGGTGGAGTCGCCGACGAGGAAGATCTGCCGGGCGTGCCGGGCGGGGGTGACCCGGATGTTCGCCAGGGCCGGAGCGGATCCGCCGAGGACCAGGTCCAGGCCGGCGGTTCCTGCGGGACCGGTGGGCTCCCCTTCGGGGGTGCGGACGTCGACGGTGAAGCTGCGGACGACACGTTCGCCGGCGGGGACGGCGGTCTCGGGAAGCAGGGCTCGCCGGGTCTCTGCGGTGATGCTGGTGCCGGACGCGGCGCTGCCTCCGAGGACGACCTTCACCTCATAGGCACCCGGTGCCACGTCGAAGTGGCAGGCGGTGGCGGTGCAGTTGTCGATGCCGAGGGGGGCGCGACCGCCGTGGGCGTGGGCGGCCGGTGCGGCCGTCAGGCCGGCGGCCAAGGTCAGCGCCGCCAGCACGGCGGTGTTGAAACGTCTCACTTGCGGCTCCTCCGTCGTGGCACAGGGGCTGGCGGCTGGACCGTACCGCCTCTGGCAAGCGCTTTCTAGACCTGGCGCAGATTTCACAGAACTGTCTACTTCCCAGGGGTGAAAGCCCTTTCGCGAAATCGTTTCAACTGTCACCCTCTCAGACACCCGCACCCCCACACCTCCCGAAGGAGGCACCCCCATGTCCGGATCCCCGAATCACCCGGTCCGACGCCGTACCTTCGTCCTCGGCGCCGCTGCTGCCGCCGGCTCCGCCGCCCTCGCCGGGCCGCTCGCCGTCCCGGCCGCAGCAGCGGCCTTCGGCTATACCGACGACGGCGCGCACTACGTCGTCGACACCGGTTCCGCACTCGTCTTCAAGGTCAGCAAGAGCACCGGCGACCTGACCTCGCTCGTCTACCGGGGCACCGAGTATCAGGGCTACGGCGGCATGAACTCGCACATCGAGTCGGGCCTCGGCAGCTCCACCGTGACAATCGCGCGGTCCGACTCGACGATTCTCATCTCCGTCACGCACGGCACGCTCCGGCACTACTACGCGGCCCGCAGCGGCGAGAACAACATCTACCTGTGGACCAACAAGGCGGACACGTCCGTTTCGGCAACCCGTTACATCGTGCGGGTCAAGGCAGGCCTGTTCCTCAACGACGAGCCGGACTCGTACACGTACACGACCAGCACGATCGAGGCCTCCGACGTCTTCGCGAAGTCCAATGGCCAGACCCGCTCCAAGCACTACTCCGGACTGCGCGTCATGGACTACGACTACATCGGCTGGACCGCCGGCGGCGTCGGTCTGTGGATCGTGCGCAGCAACCACGAGAAGGCTTCCGGAGGTCCTTTCTACCGTTCCCTCCTGCGCCATCAGAGCGCCGACGGCGGCGGCCTGTACGAGATCCTCTACTACGGTCAGAACCAGACGGAGGCGCAACGCTTCGGCCTCCAGGGCCCGTACGTGATCGCCTTCACGGACGGCGGCGCCCCCTCCCCCGCGCTGTTCCCGGGAACGCTGAACACCTCGTGGGCGGACTCGCTCGGCATCGCCGGGTACGTCGGCGCGAGCGGCCGCGGCCGGGTCGCGGGGGTGGGCATCACGGGGCGGAACAGCACCCACGCCTACACCGTCGGCCTGGCCAACTCCTCCGCTCAGTACTGGGGTTCGGCGCGAGCGTCCGACGGCTACTTCTCGATCGCCGGGGTGCTCCCCGGGACGTACACGCTCACCGTCCACAAGAGTGAGCTGGCCGTGTACACCACGCAGGTGACGGTGGCCGCCGGCACGACGACCACGCTGAACTCGTTCGCCATCGCGTCCTCGAACGATCCGAGCAACGCGAGCGCGATCTGGCGGATCAACGACTGGACCGGCACACCGGGCGGCTTCAAGAACGCCGACCTGATGACGTACGCGCACCCGTCGGACGTTCGCGCCTCCGCGTGGACCGGCAACGTCGTCATCGGCAGCGGCAGCGAGACCTCGACGTTCCCCTGCTACATCTGGAAGGACGTCAACAGCGGTCTGCTCGTGTACTTCAAACTGACCGCCGCCCAGGCCGCCGCCGCGCACACCTTGCGCATCGGCGTGACGACGGCCTATGCCAACGGCCGGCCGCAGGTCGTCGTGAACGACGCCTGGACCTCCGCCGTACCGTCCCCGCCCACCCAGCCGAGCACCCGGTCCCTGACGAACGGGTCCTACCGGGGCAACAACCACACGTTCACCTACAGCGTCCCCGCGAGTGCCTGGCTCACGGACACCGGCCAGTACAACGTGCTGAAGATCAACGTGGTGAGCGGGTCCGGGACGACCTCCTACCTGAGCGCGGGCACATCGATCGACGCGATCGACCTGCTTGCGTGATGCAGCATCAAGAACCACGCGTCCACTGCTGATTGGTGCCGCCGTTGCACGTGTACGTGATGATCGCGGCGGAGTTGGCGGTGGACGCGCCGTTCACGTCCAGGCACTTTCCGCTCGCGCGCGAGGTGATGTTCACGTAGCTGCCCGAGGTCGTCAGCGACCACTGCTGAGCGGTGACCGAGGCATTGCAGTCCTCCTGGCTCACCGTGCCCGCATTCTCCCGCACGCACAGGGAGCTGCTGCGGACGACCAACTGGTAGTAGCCGCTTCCGACCGACTTGAACCAGTACTTCTGGTTGTTGCCGCCGTTGCAGTCGTACTGCTTGATCTGGGCTCCTGCCCAGAGCGACTGGCTGGTGACGTCCGCGCACTTGCCGCTGTGCCGGGCGATGAGCGTGTTGTAGGTGGCGCTCGTGCCCGTGACCGTCCCGGTGACGGTGTCGACCGTCACCTCGGGGGTCCAGGACATCGACAGCGAGGTGGACGTGGGGAAGGCCAGCGGCAGCCAGACGTAGCGGGAGTCGTTGACAGTGCCGCCGAAGGAGTCGCCCCACCGGTCGCCCAGATACAGGTAGGAGGTACCCGAGCTCCCCTGGACAGGGAGGACGTACGCGGTCTGCGAGCCGTACGTCGTCGCATCGCCGACGTTCGCCATGGCCGTCCAGGGGCCGGCGAGGGAGGTGGCCGTCGCGTACTGCTGCTGGTTGGGGTTCCAGCCGGTGGCGCCCGAGGTGAGCATGAAGTAGACGCCGTTGCGCTTGAAGAGCGCCGGCGCCTCGCGGTGGCCGTTGTGCCAGGGGTCGGCGACAAGGCTTGCGATACCGGTGTAGTCGGCGGTGAGCCGGTAGATCTGCAGGTCGTAGTTCTCGCGCGCCGCCGAGACCATGTACCCGGCGCCGTCGCTGTCCACGAAGACCGTGATGTCGCGCGACATGTGCTGGTCGAGCGGCCGGAAGCTGCCCTGCCAGGCGTAGTCGCCGTCGACGGTGTCGGACACGGCGACGGCGGCACGCGCCTCGCTGTAGTCCGTCCCGTTCTCCTTGTGCATCCACATCACGAACTTGCCGGTGGAGGCGTTGTAGACGACCTTCGGCCGTTCGATGTTGGCGGTGGCCAGCTCGGACGCGCTCGACTGGGTCAGCACGTGGTTGCGGAACTCCCAGTTCTTCAGGTCGGTGGAACGGTAGGCGTCCACGTACCGGAACGTGTTGTCGGCGTTGCGGTCCTCGCCGAACCAGTAGTAGTACGAGCCGACTTTGAGGACCCCGCCGCCGTGAGCATGCAGCGGATTGCCCGAGGTGTCCTTGAACTGCGTGCCGTTGGCGATCGACACAGGTGCCGCCTGGGCCGGACCCGCCGAGGCGAGAGCGCCGATCAGGGCCAGACAGAGGGCGAGCAGGGTCGCGTACGCACGTCTCATCTCACGGGCTCTCTTTCATGGTGGCGGCGACCGGAACGCCGAACACTGGGGCGCCGCCCCTGTCCGGCGCGGGACCGGGAACCGGATGCGCCGCAGGTTCTGCGGGTGGCGCGGTGGGGGGAGAACGGGATTGCGGGACACGCAGCACCGCTCGACGGCAGAGGAACGTTCGGAACTGCGAACAAGATGTGGAATGGCGAACGCCGAAAAGGTAAGGGCGTGTTACGAGCAGGTCAACGGGTCTGACGTGACTTGCCAGAAAGCCCTTTCCGGAACGTTGCCCCGTGGGGCACGGGGCTTGCCGCAGCGGAAGGGGCCTCCGTACGGTCCGAGGGGAGAATTTGTGTTATCGGCGTCGGGCCCATGCGTCTCCGATGTGTGCGCAGCCCTTTCCCCACCTCAGCAGCGGCCCTCGGCGTCCTGGCGACGACCGCAGCCCTCCTGGTCACCGCTCCCCCCGCCGTGGCCGCCGGCCCCCGGGACGTCACCGCCGACGTCCTCGCCAACCGGGACGTCAACCTCGTCGGCGACACAGTGGTCACCGTGCCTCCCGGGACAACGACTTACGACGGCGCTTTCCGCGGCCAGGGGACGCTCACCGTACGAGGTGACGGAACACTCGTCCTGACCAAAGACAGCGACTTCACCCTGCCGGCGTCCCGCCGTAGGCAGACAGTGCGCACCCAGGGCGGAAACCACCCGTACACCACGGTCAGCAACCCCGATCCGCCGGCGATCACCATCGCGCGCGGGGCGACCCTGCAGTACGGGACGGGCAAGGGCGCAGGGCTGATCGGGCATTTCCCCTACGCCACGCCCGGCTATCGGCTCAACGAGCTCAACGTTCGGGTGGACGGCACGCTCCGGCTTTCGTTGACCCGAACGTTCAACATCGGCACGATCAGCGGGTCGGGTCTGGTCACCCAGCCCCGGAACATGTGGGGCACGCTCGATCTGGCGGGCACCCACCCCTTCTCCGGGGTCATCGACAACGGTACGGGCGTCGCGGTCGGCCGCCCCGAGTTCCCGGTCTCGCTGCCCGACGCCCGAGCGATCGTCAACCAGGGCTCCTGGATCATCGACACCCCACTGAACCAGACGATCACCCTGCGTCAGGACTTCTACCAGCGGGCGTACGGCAGCGACGTCAACGTCCATACACGGCCCGGCAGCAAGGTCGTCCTCACCGGGCAGTACAGCTACAGCGACCAGGGCGGCGACACGGACCCCTCGCTCAGCGACCCGGACATCAACTGGCGTCCCGTGGCTCACCAGTTGAACAAGCGCGGCACCAACATCGAGGGCGCGAACGTGCAGTGGGGCGACGGCACCACGCACAAGATCTTCATGCCGGGGACCAAGGACACCGTGTACATCAACATGCACGAGGCCAGCGGACGGCGGTCCCTGCTGACGTTCGACTACGACGGGCCGGTCACTCTCGGCGCGCCGATCGGCGGTGGCAAGTACCACGACACACTGGCTTCGCCCGGCGCCGGTGACGTCGTCATCGCGGGAACGAAGGGAAACGACGTCACGTTCGCCGCCGACCAGCACTACGACGGTTCGACGACCGTGCAGAAGGGCGCGGTCCTGCGACTGGGGTCGGCACAGGGGGACGGCTCGCTGCTCACCGGCACGGACCGGCGTCGCATCGTGAACGACGGCACGCTCGTCGTGCGCAACGCGAAGAAGGCGATCTCGCTGTCCCGGATCGGTGGCAGCGGCTCACTCATCCAGTCAGGGCCCGCGACGACGACCCTCACGGGCCCCGCGGTGACGTACACGGGGACGACGACGATCAGGCAGGGAACGCTCGCGCTCGAGAGCGGGGCAAGCCTCGCCAACAGCAGGGCGGTGCGGCTGACGTCGGCCGCGGCGCGTCTGGACACCGGCGGCTCGCCGCTTAGGGTGACGAGCGCCCTCAGCGGCACGGGCACCGTGAAGGGGGCCGTGACGAACGAGGGCGTCGTCACCGGCGGGCTGACCGTCACCGCCGGCTACACGCAGACCGACAAGGGCCAACTGGTCCTCACGGGAAACCCGTTGAAGGCCGGTGGCAAGGTGAGTCTGCAGGGCGGACTCGACCTGTCGGCCGCGGGAGCAGCCGCCGAGGCGAACGCCGCCGAAGGCGCTTCCCCACAGATCGGCGGCGACACCCGGCCGTCGTCCGCCGCACCCCGTGCAACGCCTCCCCGTGAGATCCGAGTCCTGGAGCACACCGGCAACGGACCGACCACGGGAACGTTCGACGAGCTGCGCGAGGGAGCCGAGGTGAAACTCGGCGAAACCGTTTACCGGATCAGTTACAAGGGCGGAGACGGAAACGACGTCGTCCTGGTCGCGACGGCCAAGAGCGCCTCGGCGAGTGCGCACGGCCGGGCCTCGTCGGGAGCCGTGACGGCCGACACACGCGGTACCAGCTCCGCCGAGGGCGGCGCGTTCGGCTGGTGGCCGTACGTGCTGGCAGCAGGCCTGCTCGGCGCGCTGTTGTTCCCGGCTACCAAGCGCACACGAGGCAGAGGACGCCGTCGAGGCGGCAGGCGCTCGGCCCTCGGGCGGTGACGGGGGCGATCTGTTCACGGGCTGGACCCGTCGGGCCTTCCGCCGGCTCTTCGACTAGCGTCGTGACATGACCAGCGACACCCCCGCTCCTCACGCGGAGACCGCCCTCGCCACCGCGCTCGCCGCCGGCACCGTCGTCCTCGACGGCGGCATGTCGAACCAACTGGAGTCCGCCGGGCACGACCTCAGCGACGAACTGTGGTCGGCGCGGCTCCTGGCGGAGCACCCCGAGGCGATCACCGAGGCGCACCTCGCGTACTTCGCGGCGGGCGCCAACGTGGCGATCACCTCCAGTTACCAGGCCACGTTCGAGGGCTTCGCCAAACGCGGGATCGACCACGAGGAAGCGGCCCGACTACTCACGCTGAGCGTGGAACTGGCCCGAGACGCGGCTCGGAGGGCCCGGGCCCAAGGAGTCGCGCACCCGCTGTGGGTGGCCGCTTCGGTCGGACCGTACGGCGCGATGCTCGCGGACGGTTCCGAGTACCGAGGCCGTTACGGACTGAGCGTCGCGGACCTGGAACGTTTCCACCGGCCGCGCCTGGAGGTGCTGGCCGCCGCGGGGCCTGACGTACTCGCTCTCGAAACGGTTCCCGACGCCGACGAGGCCGAGGCGCTGTTGCGCGGAGTGCGCGGGCTCGGCGTGCCCGCCTGGCTGTCGTACTCCATCGACGGTGACCGTACGCGGGCCGGGCAGCCGTTGGAGGAGGCGTTCGCGGCGGCCGCCGACGTGGACGAGGTGATCGCGGTCGGTGTGAACTGCTGCGTCCCCGGGGACGTCGACGCCGCCGTTGCGACAGCGGCACGCGTGACGGGTAAGCCGGTCGTCGTGTATCCCAACAGCGGCGAGGCCTGGGACGCCACGGCACGCGCCTGGGTCGGACACTCCACCTTCGCCCCCGAGCAGGTCCTGGCCTGGCAGCAGTCCGGGGCCCGGCTGATCGGAGGCTGCTGCCGGGTGGGCCCGGAGGCGGTCGCCTCCATCGCCCGGACACTGGCCTCCGCTTAGCCCTCCTGGCGGTACCCCCTGCGGGGCGCCGGCCTGCGCTCGGGAGGACGGTGCTGCCGGGTTTCCGAGGCAGGCGGGGGCAGGGGTCGGGAAGTCGAGGAAACTACAGAAACCGTGCGCAGCACGATTCGGGACATGGTCGCCCGCGCTCGCCGGTGCCCAGCAACCCGGCACTCCGGCGGCCGTGCACAACGTGGGCCCGGACGTTCCATAGCGATGTTTCGCTGACCGGTTACGACGACGTTCCGCCCGCCCGTGGGCTGCAGCCGGCCCCCTCACCACAGTGTCGTCGAGGGACGGGCCGCCTGACCGCACGCAGCACACGGTCACCGGGCGGTGGCACGGCCTCTGCCCGGTGAGGCCTCCGGAAGCGGCGACGTCGCCCGGCGGTCCGCCACCACGGTGCCCACCGCCGACTTCCCCGCCCTCCCGCTCCTCCCCTCCCCCCTTTTTTTACCTTCTCTGCCGTCAGCGTTCCCGTGTCCTCCCGGTGGCCCGGCGCAGTCGGCGCACGGCCGACCTCAGCTCTGTGCCGCGTGCGGAGAATCCGGCCGGCGCCGGGTCCGACGCGGGCGTCCCGTGGTCCGGCTCCTCGGGAAGGGTGGTCTGCAGGGGCGGCGTCACCCACAGCGACAGCTCACGGTCGCGTACACCGTGTGCGGTGTACGCCCAGCCGTCGGTCCCGGGCGGCTTCGCGTCCGCCCGGGACAGCAGCCGGTCGTGCTCCACTCGCCCACGGTCGCCGTCGGTCTCCCCGAAGATCCGCACCGGATGGGCCGCGTTCCACGCCTCCCACCCGGGATCTCCGGTCGCCGCGAAGCGCGTCCACGCCCCGTGCATCGCGTCGGCGAGTTCCTGGGGGCCCCGTCCCCGGCGAGTTTCGCGGACTCCGGTGTCTCGCCGGTGTCGAAGACGAAGCCCAGTTCGAGGGCGTGGCAGGCGCCGAGGCCGGGCCGGCGCGAGGGCCAGGCGAACTCGTACACGTACGACGTCCCGGGGCGGGCGTCGGCCAGGCGTCGCAGGGGAAGCCGCAGCAGGCTGTCGGTGACCATCTGACCGACCAACTCCGCAGGGCCGGCCTCGGGGTGCAGGGCGCGGTAACCGCGCGGCACCTCGGGCCCGCAGTGGCAGCGGGCCATCGCACCGGCGAGAGCGACGGCGCCGAGCCTGTCGACGCGCTCGAGGAGTCCGCCGGGCACCAGCCAGAGCCGGTACTCGTCGCGCGTCCAGCCCATCAGCAGGTCGACGCCGACGGCGACGTCCCCGTCCACGAGTGCCGACAGAGGGTCACTCGGGACGAGATCGCCGTCGACGACGATGCCGAAGGCTGGACCTCCGAGGACCGGGCTGCTGAGCCTGCCGACCTCGGCCTGGGTGCGCAGCAGCAGGTCCCGGTCCACGGCGGCGAAGGCCTCCGCAGTGGCGGGGATCTTCAGCCGGGCGGCCATGCGCCGCACCATACGACGGACCTTGTCCCGCTCGAGCGCCTCCGGCGGTCCGCTCTGCAGGACGGCCCGCCGGAACAGGCCTTGTGTCTGCGGGGCCGCGATCAGTGCGCCGACGCTGATGGCTCCGGCGGACTGTCCTGCCAGGGTGACCCTGTCGGGGTCGCCGCCGAAAGCCCGGATCGAGCGGTGTACCCATTCCAGCGCGGCGAGTTGGTCACGGAGCCCGAGGTTGGCGGGGGCGTCAGGGAAGAGCCCGTAGCCTTCCACCCCCAGCCGGTAGTTGATCGATACGAAAACGGTTCCTTCACGTGCGAAACGGCGCCCGTCATAGACCGGAGTCGCCGAAGTACCCCTGGTCAGGGCACCGCCGTGCAGCCATACGATGACGGGCAGCCTTGCGCCGGGGCCGGGCTCGGGCGTCCAGACGTTGAGGTTGAGGCAGTCGTCGCCCGGCACGACGGGGTCGGACAGATACTTGGCGAAGGCGTCGGAGTACGGCGGTTTCGGCGGCGTCGGGCCGAAGGACCCGGCGTCGCGCACGCCGTTCCACGGTTCGGGCGGCGTCGGCGGCCTGAACCGGCGGACGCCGAACGGTGGTGCCGCGTAGGGGATCCCCCGGAATACGGCGACTCCGTGCTCGTACCTACCGCGTACGGCCCCGTAAGGGGTGCTGACGAGGGGACAGTCGTCGTGACCGGAGGCGTGGACGGGATGAGGTCCTGCCCCGGCATCGCCCGCAGGGTGCGTCCGGTCTGCCGCCATCTGCTCACCAGCCCTTCGCCGCGCTCGCACCGGTATGACCAGAGCACCACAACCGCGCCTGGTATTCCGGCGCACGAGCCGGTGGGAGAGCCGTTCGGCGTACGTCAGGGTGCCGGCGGAGCCGGCCCCAGCCTCTGGCATCCGGCCGTGCACCCCCTGCAGGGCCGCCTTTCTCCGGGCGGGGCCTGCAGGAGAGAGCGCATCTGAGCGGCACGACAACGAAAGGTGTTTCCGGGAAAGGTCGGGGTCCGCGAGCCGGACGAGCGACGCGCAGAGCACTCCAGCAACAGGCAGGAACCGGTTACTGCGCCAAGTCCACCCGAGCCGCCGAAACCCGGATTCCTCCCGGCCACGCAACAGCCGGTACCGACTCCCGATTGCCGATGATCATCCCTCGTGATGACCAGTTCACAGGAAAAGCCCGCAATGTTCCAACCCGGTGCGCTACCTGACACCGATTGACTGCGGCTCAACGCCAGATCTACGGTAGAAAACGCTTTCATCAGCGTTTCTCAAGCACTTCAGGAGAGTCATGCCCAGCACGCAGCTGCCCAGGGCCGTGTTCGCCATGGATCCGGTGCACGTCCCTCTCCTGTTCCCGGCACCGCTCCTGGCCCGGCTGCAGCGGACGGCCGACATCGACCCCGGGCTGATCGTGCGGGACTTCAGCGATCCCGCCGCCGCATCCGTGCTGGCCGAAGCGGACGTCCTGATCACCGGCTGGGGGTGCCCCCGCCTCGATGCGGGCGCGCTCGCCGGCACCCCCCGGTTGCGTACCGTCCTGCACGCCGCGGGCTCGGTCCGCTCAGTGGTCGGCGAGGCCCTGTGGGGCCAGGGGGTGACGGTGTCCAGCGCGGTCACCGGAAACGCCGTCCCGGTCGCCGAGTACACCCTCGCGATGATCCTGCTCGCCGGCAAGGACGCCTTTGTCCACCGTGAGCGCTTCCGCCGCACCCAAGCCCACCCGACGCACGCTGAAACCGCTGCCACCGGGAACCTCGGCCGCCGCGTCGGCGTCATCGGCGCCTCCCGTGTGGGACGTCGCCTGCTGGAACTTCTCCGCCCGTACGACTTCGACCTTCTCCTGCACGACCCCTACGTGAACGCGGCCGAGGCCGCCGAACTCGGCGCGCAGTTGCTCTCTCTGGAAGAACTGCTGCGACGCAGCGACATCGTCAGCCTGCACGCGCCCGACATTCCGGAGACCCGGCACATGCTCGACCGCGACCGGCTCGCCCTGATCCGCGACGACGGTGTACTGATCAACACGGCGAGGGGCGCCCTGATCGACCATGCCGCCCTCACCGACGAACTGGTCACGGGGCGCCTTTACGCGGTCCTGGACGTGACCGAACCCGAGCCGCTGCCCGCCGACTCCCCGCTGTACCGATTGCCGAACGTGTTTCTCACGCCGCATATCGCCGGCTCGCTCGGTAACGAGCTGGGGCGACTCGGCCGCATCGTCGTCGAGGAGCTGGAACGCCTGGTGGAAGGGCTTCCGCTCGCCCATGAGGTGCGCCGTGCAGACCTGGCCAGGGTGGCCTGACAGCCGGTCTGTCTCCTGTTCGTGAACGGCGTCGCCGGGAGTCGACGAGGTTATCCACAGGCCCGTCCACCTGGAGGTACAACCGGGATACGGTTCCCGCACCCACCGGGGGCCGGGTACCCCAGCCGTCCGGTGACGGGGCCACAGAGGTCTCCGCGACCAAGGCCTCCACGGCGTGCGCCATGGCGCCCACGACGGTAAGGAGCGGCAACATGAGTCAGAGCAGGACCACCGGGAAACCGGGCCGGGTGACGATAAGGGACGTTGCACATCGAGCGGGAGTGTCCGTAGCAAGCGTTTCCCGGGTCCTATCCGGCAACTACCCGGTCTCGAACGACATCCGCAGCCGTGTGATGCAGGTGGTCGGCGATCTGGACTACGTCACCAACGCGCATGCCAGGTCGCTGGCCGGGGGCGGAACTCCGACGGTGGCGATACTCATGAACAACATCACCGGCGCGGCGTTCGCCCATGTCGCGAAGGGGGTCGAAGGCGCGGCCGCCCTGCGTGGCTGGCTCTCGCTCGTCGGCACGACGGGCGACGATCCCGAACGCGAGCTCGCCCTGGTCAACTTGATGCGCCAGCAGGGGGTCGCGGCGGTGATCCTGCTCGGCGGCGCCTACGACTACGACGCGTACCAGTTGCGCATGGCCCGCTTCGCACGGTCCCTGGACGCAGCCGGCTCGCATCTGGTCCTGGTCGGCAGGCCGCCGCTGGAGAGAGACGCGCTGGCGACGACGGTCGACTACGACAACGAGTCCGGCGCCTACGCCATGGCCAGTCACCTGCTGTCGGCCGGTCACAGGCGCGTCCTGGTCCTGCCGGGCCCCGCCGGACTGACCACCGCGCAGGACAGGTTGAAGGGGGCGCAGCGGGCTTTCGAGGCCTACGGTGCGCCGTTCGACCCGAGGCTGGTGCGGCACGGCCCGTACGACGACGAGCACGGATACGCAGCGGTGGAGGCTGCCCTGCGCGAGAATCGGGACTTCACCGCCGTGCTCGCCGGTACCGACATCGTCGCCGCAGGCGCCATGCAAGCGGTACGGGCGGCCGGGCTGCGGGTGCCGGACGATGTGTCGATCACGGGCTATGACGACATCCCCCTGGCCTCCCGGCTCACGCCCCGACTCACCACGGTGCACGTGCCGTACGAGGAGATGGGCCGGGTCGCCCTGCGCGCGGTGGCCGATCGGCGGGAGGGGGCCGGAGCGTCCGCCCGGCGCAAGGGCGGGGACGTCGAACACCTGGTACTGGGCGCCCACGTCGTCGTACGGGACTCGGTGCGGCCGCCGAAACGCGGTCGCTGAAACCGTAGCGACGCCGTGCGTCGGCACCGCTCGTCACCCGCATCATCGCGCTTCGAGCCTTCCGCACTCCAGCGTTCCCGAAGCATAGATGCTCACCGCCCGACGGCCCGGACAGGGCGCCCGGAATGATCTCGCATTCCCCGGTCTCTTCACGCCGTGCTGAGCCACACCTAGTATAGCAAGCGCTTTCTGTGAGTGATCTGTTTCGGGATCGGCTCCGAAACAGCACTGCTCGAACTTTCGCTGGCCCTCGGGCGGGCCGGAGAGGTGGTTCCCGATGGTGCGCACGGCGGGTGCGGGCACGAGTCCTGGCGTGCCGGGCGGGCCGACGCTTGCGGTCGTGGCCCGTGAGGCGGGGGTGTCGGTGCCGACCGCGTCCAAGGTGGTGAACGGCAGAGAGGACGTCGCTCCCGAGACCCGACGTCGGGTCACCGAAGCGCTGGACCGACTCGGCTACGTGCGCAGACCGCGCTTCGACGCGACGAAGCCGACCAGGCTGATCGATCTCGTCGTGCACTCCTTGGACAGCTCATGGTCGGGCGCGGTGCTGCACGGTGTGGAGGAGGCGGCGTACGACGCGGACCTGGACGTCGTCGTCTCGGCAGCACTGTCCCGCACCCGCGCCGGCCGTCCACAGCGCGGCTGGCTCGACAAGCTGACTGCCAGAGGTTCCGCCGGAGTCCTGTTCAACCTGGCTGAGTTGACGGCATCTCAGTACGCCTGGCTGGAGCAGCACCGCATCCCGTTCGTGATGATCGACCCGGTGGTCGAGCCGCCGCCCGAGGTGGTCTCGGTCGGCGCGGCGAACTGGCAGGGCGGGGTGAATGCGACCCAACACCTGCTGGAACTCGGACATGAGCGCATCGCCGTGATCGCCGGACCGCGCCGCAGGATGTGCAGCAGCGCCAGAGTCGCCGGCTACCGCTCGGCGTTGGCGTCGGCCGGGATCGCCTACCGCTCCGAGTACCTTCACCACGGCGACTTCGACGAGTCCGTCGCCCGCCGCCGCATGGATGAACTGCTGGCCCTGCCCATGCCGCCGACCGCCGTCTTCGTCTGTTCCGACCGCATGGCTCTCGGGGTGTACCAGGCTTTGACCGAACGGGGGCTGCGAGTTCCCTGCGACGTCAGCGTGGTCGGTTTCGACGACCTGCCGGAGTCCCGCTGGACGACCCCCGCCCTCACCACCGTTCGACAGCCACTGGGGGAAATGGCGGCGACGGCCCTGCGGTTGCTGGTGCGGATGATGGACGGAGAGCACCCGGAGGGAACTCGGACGGAACTGTCGACGCGACTCGTCCCAAGGGCGAGTACGGCGCCGCCACCGGGCTGACGGACCAGCCCGCCCGGCCTGCTGCTCCCAGCCTGACGCCCGCCCGGTCCGCGCTGTTCCCGTCCTCACCCCGACCCCGGCCTCGCGTTCCCCACCCAGCACGTTGGCACCCACACGGGCACCGTCAACTGCAGCTGCGGGTCGGTCGGCCCGATGTCCTTTCCGGGCGCCGTCATCAGACCCCCGCGTTCACCTCATCCCTCAGGTCGGCCATCGTCCTCGCCGATTCCCGGCTGCGCACCGCCTCTCCCGAGGCGTGGCGGCGACGGGCGATGTTGCCCTCCAGCAAGCGGGTGGCGGTCGCCACGCCCACGCCGTCCACGGTGTCCGACTTCGGCAGTCGGCCATCCGTCCTCCTCAGTTCGGCGAGGGCGGAGTGCACGGCCTCATGGGCCGCGAACAGGCACGGAGTGCTGTAGATGGCGACGTTCACACCGAGGTCGGCCAGCTCGCCCAAGGAGAGCCTCGGCGACTTGCCGCCGGCGATCTGGTTGAACAGCAGCGGTTTGTCTCCGACCACGGCGCGGATCCTGCGGATCCACTCCACACTGCGGACACCGTCGACCAGGACCACGTCCGCGTCCGTTGCGGCCAAGGACGCAGCCCGGTGGAGGATGTCGTCCTCGTCTGTGGCATCGGTGCGGGCGACCACCACGAGGTCCTGACGGGTCGCCAGCACCATCTCCAGCTTGGCGAGGTACTCGCGCAACGGCAGTACCTGCTTGCCGTCGGCGTGACCGCACCGGCGTGGCCTTTTCTGGTCCTCCAGGATGACCCCCGACGCTCCGATCCGTTCCAGACCCTCCACCACGTGACAGGCGACCTCCGGGTCGACGTAACCGTCGTCGATGTCGACGAGCAGATGGTGCGTCGGAAACGCACCCCGCAACCGTTGTACGAAGGCCATCATGTCCGGCCAGGCGATGAAACCGATGTCCGGCAGCCCGTAGTACGAGGCCGCGAAGCCGAACCCGGAGACGAACATCCCGTCGTAGTGCTGCGCCGCGATCGACGCCGAGTACATGTCGTACACGCCGATCAGCGGAGTCGTTCCCGGACCGGCGATCCGGTCCCGCAGCTTGGTCCCGTGAGTCAACGTACGGCTCCTCCTGACATCCCCTTTCCGGAACAACCTCCGCAAGGCGTTCCGGAACAGATTTCCGAAACAAGAGGATGTCCGCGCCGGGCCCGAACGCTGGCCTCCGTGCCGTCCTCACTCACCCCGATGGCGCAAGCGGTTCACCGAAGAAACGTCACTGGAAACTCGGCGCCCGACCGAGGGCGGCGGCATGGGCGCCGACCATCCGCTGGCGTGGTGCCGTGGACAGGGCCGGAGACGGGTTCTCTACACCGCTCTCGGCCACGCGGCCGAGGCCTACCGGACCCCGAGTCCTGGCACAGCTGCGAGGTGGACTCCTGTGGGCCGACGGGCTGCGGAGCTCAGTGCTGCGCGAGGACATGGACCGCCTCCTCGCGTTGTTGCGCAAGGGTGTTTCCTGACCCCGCGCTTTTTGGCCCAGTCCACTCGGCCGAACGTATCGTCCTGGCGTTTCCTTCGGAAACGTGTCCGGCCTGACGTGCCCATTGTGGTGTTCCTGTTCTGACCGGCCCGCTGTGTCGTGTCCGTTTCTTTCAAGACCGCTTGCGGCGACCTTGCCTACCGTGGCCTCATAAGTCCACGATTCGATGCCATCGGCCTGGTCGTCTCCGACATGGCCGCCTCCGTCACCTTCTACCGCCGGCTGGGGTTCGTCTTCCCCGAAGGCTCGGAAGGGCAGCCGCACGCCGAGGCCGAACTGGCGGGTGGGCTGCGGCTGCTGCTGGACACAGAGAGCACGGTCCGTTCGTTCCATCCGAAGTGGCGAGCACCCTCAGGCGGCAACCGGGCCTCGCTCGCGCTGCGCTGTGACACACCGGAGGAGGTCGACACGGTGTACGAGGAACTGGTGGTCGCCGGTCACCCTGGCGAGCTGGAGCCCTGGGACGCCTTTTGGGGCCAGCGGTATGCCGTCCTGCACGACCCTGACGGCAACGGCGTCGACCTCTTCGCTCCGCTGGAGCCGTAGGCCCGGACTCTCGATCGCGCCGCCACGCCGGGGCTCACCGGTCCCGGAGGGCCGATCGCAGAGCACCCGCCTGTCTG
Organism: Streptomyces sp. SAS_272; assembly: GCF_052543235.1. Classification (NCBI taxonomy): domain Bacteria; kingdom Bacillati; phylum Actinomycetota; class Actinomycetes; order Kitasatosporales; family Streptomycetaceae; genus Streptomyces; species Streptomyces sp. SAS_272. The sequence goes on from NZ_JBMNDR010000061.1 coordinate 36,757, forward strand.
CCCACCGGACCCACGTCTGCCGGCCCGCCACACCCGCCGTACCAGGCCCGTCCCGCCGGATCAGGGCTCGTCCCCCGCCGGATCAGGGCCCGTCCTGCCGCGCATCAGGTCCGTCCCGCCGGACCCATGTGCTCGATCGGAGGGGTCGCCCAGCGGTTCGGGCGACCGTGCCCGATACACCGGGTGGGCAGTGCCGATCTGCGGCGATGCTCCAGGTGGCCGCCGGTGCAGGAGCAGGTCTCCCAGCGTGCAGCCCGTGAGCTCCCGCACCTCCCGGGCCAGATGGGCTTGGTCGGCGTACCCGGTGCGGGCCGCCGTCTCCGCGAAGGGCGTGCCGTCGCGGGCCAGCGTGAGAGCACGTTGCAGACGCAGGATCCGGGCCAGGGTCTTGGGTCCATAGCCGAAGGCGACGAGCGAACGACGGTGCAACTGGCGCGCTCCGATGCCGAGTTCGTCGGCGGTCGCGGCCACCGCGCGACCCGCGGCGAGGACGGTGACGAGACGGCGCAGTTCCGGGTCGGGGGGAGCCGCTCGTTCCAGGGCCAGCGACTCGAGCGCCGCCGCCGGTCGGACCGCGGTGGTGATCCGGGCGGTCAGTCGCCGCACCTCGGGCGCCGGCCACAGGTCTGCCAACTCCACCCGCCGGTCGCGCAGTTCGTGAGCCGGTACACCGAGGAGGGCAGGCGCGGCACCCGGAAAGAAGCGGATGCCGGACCAGGGCACCGGCGGACCGTCGGGTACGTGCGCCCGGGTGTCAGGGCCGGCGACCAGCAGCCTGCCCTCGCTGTACAGCAGGTCCATGCAGCCGTCGGGCAACACGGGAAACGCCGCGGTCGAGGCCGACGGCGTGTTGGTCCACACCACCGCCCCGGCCAGCCGGGAGGCCCGCTCCTCGTACACGCTCGCCAGCCTACGCCGCGGAAAGGGTCGGCTTCGTCGTCGTCCCCCGACCGCGCCTCCCCGCGCCTCCCTCTGCCGCCTGTCCCTGAACCGTCCTGGTCCGGTGTTCCTGGGGGCTGACGCCGTACACCCGCTTGAAGGCACTGGACAAGGAGAACGCGCTTCCGTAACCGATCTGGCGGGCGATCGCACCGACGGTGTCCTCGCTGTCGCGCAGTCGGCCGGTGGCGAAGGCGAGGCGCCAGCCTGCGAGGTAGGTCATCGGGGGATTCGCCGACCAGGTCGGTGAAGCGACGGGCCATGGCTGCCCGGGACGCACCGGCCTTCGCCGCTGGAGGCGTCCGTCGGGGCAGGCGCGCTGTCCGCCCGGGGGGATCAGAGCCGGCACTGCGGACGTCGGGCGCGGACTGGACGGTCGTGTGGGCTGCGTGGTTAGCACAGAACGTCAGTGAGGGCCACTGGTGAAAGGACTGCGGGACAGCGGGGAGCTGGTGTTCCCGGGCGGGGAGGTCCAGGAGCCCTTACCCGACCTGCGGGGCGTCGCGGATGTGGTGGGGAAGGCGCTTACGGAAGGCGACCGGTACGTGCGGCGAACACCGGACGTGTCCGGGCCGCGGCTGCTGACGTTCCGGGAAGCCGTTGCGGAGGTAGGGCGCGGCTGGACACGAGCTCAGGTACACGCCGGTGTCCGCGCGTCAGTACGGCGAACGCCTGGCCGGTTTCGGGGTCCCGCCGGAGGAAACGGCGTTTCTGGTGGAGCTGTTCGAGTCGCTGCTGGACGGACGCAACGCCTGCCTCTCGGCGGGCGGCCGGGAGGTGCTCAGCCGCGAGCCGCGGGACTTCACGGAGTTCGCGGGGTTCGCGGGGGAGGCGGCAGAAAACAGGCGCGTGGAAGCCGTAACGCCTTTCTCCTGGTGTCACCGTTTCCCTGGTGTCACCGTTTCCCTGGTGTCACCTGCCGGGTGGCTGTTCCTCAGCGATTCCGCCGGTTCCCGTGACTCCGCTGTTTCCGTCGTTGCCGCGGATATTGCTGTCCCCCGCACTCCCGCTGTTTCCGCTGTTTCCGAGGGTCATGTTGTTTCCGGCGTTCACGCTGTTTCCGGTGTTCACGCCGTTTCCGCCGCTCACACAGTCCGCGTCGTTGCCGTCGTTTCCCCTGCTAGCGCCGTTCACCCCGTTCACCCCGTTTCCCTTCGCGGCACTCTTCACGTGGCTCCGGAAGCGTCCCGTCACGTCTTCCGGGGGAAGGAAGCGGGACCAGCGCTCGGGGAACTCGGAGGGCATGTCTGGATCGTCCGGGTCGTCGTCCTCGAAGGAGCGGGCCGCGGCCATCCGGGCGACGTACTCCGCGGCCTCCTCCTGGCGCAGCCGCTCGTTCGCTGCGCGGGCGGCTGCGGTCGCGGCGGCCGGCCAGACCCGGTCGATGGCGGCGTTGACGGCGGCGCCCACGAGTACCGCGAACGCGGACACGCCGATCCACAGCAGGACGGCGACCGCGGCGGCGAGGGAGCCGTAGATGGTGGCGCCCTCGATGGTGCTCGTCAGATAGATGCGCAGCAGGAAACTGCCGAGCACCCACATGGCGAGGGCGACGAGGGCACCGGGGACGTCCTCGATCCACGGCGACCGGACGGGCACGGAGACGTGGTAGAGCGTGGTCAGGAACGCGATGGACAGGACGATCACGACCGGCCAGTACAGGACCTGCACGACGGTCGTCGACCAGGGGACGATGCGGACCACGGCGTCCGGTCCCGCGACCATCAGCGGCAGCGCGACGGAGCCGATCAGCAGGGCTCCGACGAACAGCAGGAAGGCGACCAGCCGGGTCTTGACGATGCCGCGGACGCCGTCGAGGCCGTACATGACGGTGATGGTGTCGATGAAGACGTTCACCGCGCGCGAGCCGGACCACAGCGCGAAGAGGAAGCCGATGGAGATGACGTCGGGGCGGCCGCCCGTCATCACGTCGTCGAGGATCGGCTGCGCGATCTGCCGTACGCCCTTGTCCGACAGGACCGTGCGGGAGGCGTCGAGGAGGTTGGCCTCCAGGCTGGTGATGGTGTCGGTGCCGGTCCAGTCGTCGACGTAGCCGAGAAGACCGATGAGGCTGAGAAGCAGCGGAGGCACCGAGAGCAACGTGAAGAAAGCGGCTTCCGCAGCAAGACCGAGGATGCGGTACTCGATGCAGGAGTTGACGGTGTCCTTCAACAGCAGCCAGGCGGTCCGCCGCTTGGAGACGTTCCGGTATAGGGCACGCGCCCGGTGGAGACGCCCTGCGGGGCTCCCGGGTTGCTCGGGTGACTGACTTGCTGGCTGCACGTCCTAAAGGTATCCGCCGTTCGGGGCTGCACTCACCCCCGGCAAGGCCTCTTCACCGGGTCGGGGAGCGGCGCGCGGGCCGCTGACGGTCATGACCGCGGTACCCGGGGGTAGGTTCGGGCCATGGCAGGCAGCACGCACACGGTGACCAACCAGCCCCCGCCCCTGACCGGATACGACGTCTACGGCGCAGACCAGGCGCTGGTGGCGGCCGTGGAGCGGCACCTGGATCCGGGGCTGCTCGACGAGGTGCGCGGCGAGTTGTCGGCACTCGGGCGGGCGGCGGGGTCCGCGCAGGTGCAGGAGTGGGCGGCGCAGGCGGACGCCCATCCTCCGACACTTCGCACGTATGACCGGCACGGGCGCCGGATCGACGAGGTCGACTTCCACCCGGCGTGGCATCGGCTGCTCGGCAAGGGTGTGGGGGCCGGGCTGACCGGTGCCTGGGGGCGTCCGGGCGGGCATGTGCGGCGGGCGGCGGGGTTCCTCGTATGGACGCAGGTCGATGCGGGCAACTGCTGCCCGCTGTCGATGACGCACGCGGCGGTGCCCGCGCTGCGCACCGATCCGGGGCTGGCCGCCGAGTGGGAGCCCCGGCTGACGTCCACGACGTACGACCGCGCGCTGCGGCCGGCCGGGTTGAAGGCCGGTGCGTTGTTCGGCATGGGGATGACGGAGAAGCAGGGCGGCAGCGACGTCCGGGCGATCACGACGCAGGCCACTCCCCTCGACGAGGCAGGAGCGTACGAGCTGACCGGGCACAAGTGGTTCTGTTCGGCGCCGATGTCGGACGGTTTCCTGGTGCTGGCGCGGACGGCCCCCGGCGGGGACGACGACGGGCTGACGTGTTTCCTCGTTCCGCGCGTTCTCGAAGACGGTTCCCGGAACGTTTTTCGCCTCCAGCGGCTGAAGGACAAGCTGGGCAACCGGTCCAATGCCTCCGCCGAGGTCGAGTTCGAGGGGACGTGGGCGCGCCGGGTCGGCGAGGAGGGGCGCGGGGTGCGGACCATCATCGGCATGGTGGCGGCCACCCGGCTGGACTGTGTGCTGGGGTCGGCGGGGCTGATGCGGCAGGCGGTGGCGCAGGCGGTCCACCACTGTTCCCATCGTGCGGCGTTCGGCGGGAAGCTCGTGGACAAGCCGTTGATGCGCAATGTGCTGGCGGATCTGGCGCTGGAGTCGGAGGCCGCGACCACGCTCGCGCTGCGGCTCGCGGCGGCCTGCGACGACGGGAGCGAGCAGGAGCGTGCGTTTCTTCGGATCGCTGTTCCGGCAGCCAAGTACTGGGTGACCAAGCGCTGCGCTCCGGTGGCGGTGGAGGCGTCGGAATGCCTTGGTGGAAACGGTTACGTAGAGGAGTCGGGGATGCCCCGGCTGGTGCGGGAGTCGCCGCTGAACTCGATCTGGGAGGGCGCGGGCAACGTCCAGGCGCTGGACGTGTTGCGAGCGCTGCAGCGGGAGCCGCAGGCGTTGAACGCCTACCTGCACGAGGTGGGCCGGGCCCGGGGGGCCGACCATCGGCTGGACGGCGCGATCAGGGATCTGTTGACGGACCTGGCCGATCTGGACGGGGTCGAGGGGCGGGCCCGGCGGTTGGCTGAGCGATTCGCCCTGGTGCTGCAGGGGTCGCTGCTGGTGCGGTTCGCGCCGCCCGCCGTGGCGGACGCGTTCTGCGCCTCCCGGTTGGGAGGGGACGCGGGCGCGGCCTTCGGCACGTTGCCGCACAGCCTGGACCTGGCAGCGCTCGTCGAGCGGGCCGCTCCTGAGATGTGACGTCCCCGTCTGCCCCGGCCTCGCGCTTTTGAGGGAATCACGGAAACAGGAAGCGGGGGTGGTGCTGCGCCGACACGGCACCACCCCCGCCGCGATGGCCCTGCGAGGCCAGATCGCCGCTCGGGACGACGTGGCTCAAGTTTCAAACAGCCTGTGGATGTTCACCAGGGTTGCAGGGGGTTGCAACTTGTCGGTGGTTGTGACCGGAGTGTGCCCCTCCGTCACGGGCGGACGGCAAGATGGGGTCCCAGTAAGACCGGAAACAGTCGGCGCAGGCGCTTGACATCCGTTTCTCAGCCTGAGTCCAGCCCGGGAGGCCCAGTGGCGATGCCACCGATGAACGTGCCGCAGCTCGCGGCCGTCGACGCCGCGCGGGCGGCGCGGGTACTCAACCAGGTCCGTGACGCCCGGCTGTCCGGCCGGCAGGTGCGCGTCGCTCCGCGTCCGGTGATCGAGCAGTCCTGGGAACGCCTGCTGCGCAGTGGCGTCGATCCGGAGCGTGATGTCCGGGCGGGGCTGCTCAGCGCCGACGAGGTGCGGCGGCGGCGCGAGGAGTCGCCGCTGCGCGAGGTGCTGCCGGTGTTGCGGGAGGGGTTGCTGTCGGTCGCGGACGTCGCGCACCACATCATGGTGGTGGCCGACGGGGAGGGCCGGGTGCTGTGGCGCGAGGGCTGTGGCCCGGTGCTGCGCAAGGCCGACGGGCTGGGCTTCGAGTTGGGCGCGGACTGGGGCGAGGGGGTGGTGGGCACCAACGGCGTGGGCACGCCGGCGGTGGTGCGCCGGCCCGTGCAGGTGTTCGCCGCCGAGCATTTCGTGCGCTCGCATGCCGCCTGGACCTGCGCGGGTGCGCCGATCACCGACCCGCGCACCGGCCGGCTGCTGGGTGTCGTCGACGTCAGCGGGCCGCTGGAGACCATGCACCCGGCCACCCTGGCGTGGGTCGACTCGGTGGCGAAGCTCGCCGAGTCGAGGCTGCGCGAGAAGCATCTCGGTTCGCTGGAGCGGTTGCGCGCGGTGGCGGCGCCGGCGCTGGCCCGGATCGGCGGCCGGGCCGCGGCCGTGGACGGCGAGGGCTGGACGGCCGCGGTGACGGGGATGCCGTACACGAGCCGGATCTCGCTCCCCAAGTCGCCGTCCCCGGGGCGTCGATGGCTGCCGGCGCTGGGGATGTGCACCCTCGAGCCGCTGGCCGGGGGCTGGCTGGTGCGTTCGGTGGACGAGGCGGCCGGACGGCCACCGAGCGGTGCGAGCCGGATCGTGCTGGACCTGACCAGACCCCGGCGCTGGTCGGTGACGGTGTCGGGGGACGCGGGCTCGTGGTCGCACGAACTCAGTCCCCGCCATGCGGAACTGCTGTATCTGCTGGCGGTGCAGCGCGGTGGGCGCAGTGCGGCGGAGCTCGCGCTGGACATGTTCGGCGACTCGGACCGTACGGTGACGGTGCGGGCCGAGATGTCACGGGTGCGGCGTTACCTGGGGGGATTTCTGGAACACCGGCCGTATCGTTTCTGCGAGGACGCCGAGGTCGACGCGCTTCTGCCCGCGGATCCCGGGGGGCTGTTGCCCCATTCGACCGCGCCGGCGGTGGTCAGAAACAGAACGTCGTCACCGTAGCAACGATGATTCATCCGCCTATTTCGATAGCGTCTTCCGCATATTTGCGCGGACTTCGTCCTCCGGGGCGGCCGACTGCCGTAGCATCCCTCTACGGGTCACCCCACCTGCTCCTCTGTCAACGTATGGATCATCAGGCGCAGTTGGCCCGCCTCAGGAGGGCGAATGAGACAGCGCGGCCGACACCGCCGGCGCAGGCGCGGCAGGGCACTACGGGCGTTTCTGTCCGGAACCGCTCTCGCCCTCACCGCCGCCGCCACCGTGATCAGCGCTTCCCAGGCGACGGTCACCCACGACGGCCCGGGGGACCTGAAGCCGCTCTCCGCGGCGTCCGAGGTCGCTGAGCTGCGACTGACGGAGAACCTGGTGCCGCAGGCCACCCTGGACCGGCTCGCGGCCGGGATGGGCCGCCCGGTCGGGGTCAGCGCGGTGCTGGACGGCGCCGACCGCACCCTGCGGGACGCCATCGACTGCTCGCCCGCCGAGCGCCGGGCCCTGCCGGTCGCTCCCACGGCCACGCGCGCGTACTGCTGGAACACCGACGACACGGCCGGCTGGCGGCCGGGCGCGGTCACCACGTCGGGGGACGCGGACGACGACGGCGTGTGGGGCTCGAACCGGGTGATCCTCTCCGGCTGGTCGCGCAGCGGCGGCGCGGGGGCGGACCGGGGCCTGGCCCGGGTCGGCTTCGTGAACGCCGCCGACCTCGGCCACCTCTCCTACACCTGGGCGTTGCTCGCCGTTCCCGTGGACGGCGGCCGGGACTACCGCGGGCTGGTCTCGCACGTCTCCGGCATGGTCTGGTACCAGGACAAGCTGTTGGTCACCGCGGACGACGGCGACCGGTCCGCGCTGTACGTGTACGACATGAACCGTGTGCAGCGCGCCACGGTCGCCGCCGACGCGGTGGGCCGGGTGCCCGGCGGCTGGTCGGCGCACGGGTACGGTTTCGTGCTGCCGGCCGTCGGCTCCTACGAGCTGAGCGGCGGCCCCGGCGCACCGCATCCCTCGGCCGTCTCCCTCGACCGCAGCACCGCGCCGGACAGTCTGGTCGCCGGGGAGTGGACGCTCGACGACGGTGACCGCGACGCCCGTCTGTGGCGCTACCCGTTCAGCACCGCGTCCGGTCACGCGGGTCTGCTCGCCGCCGGTCCGAACGGGCGGGTGACGGCGTCCGAGGCCTACACGACGAAGGTCACGGGGGTGCGCGGCGTGCTCTCCTACGACGCGCAGTGGTACGTGACCCGCGCCGCCGGCCCGCACGACGACCATGGGACGCTGTGGCGTCAGAGCCCCGGCGGGACGGACGACGCGCGCAGGAGGGGCGGCGAGGGCGGCGGCTCCGGCGCCGCGGAGTGCGGCGCGGCGGACCGGCACAGCTGCTGGAGCACGCAGACGGAGTCCCTGTCCTACTGGGCGGCGACCGGCGAGGTCTGGACGCAGTCGGGCCGGGCGCTGTTCGCGCTGCCGCTGGCCTCGATCGACAGAATGTCGCAGTGATGATTCCCTGGCGGGCATGACGAACATCCCCGTGATCACCTGGTCTCTGGAGCAGACCGATCCCGGCGACCTCCTTCCGGCCGCCGCGCCCGAGGGCGACGTCCGGATCGTCCGCTCCGAGGTCCCCTCCCCCGAGTTCAGCCGTTTCCTGTACGCGTCCGTCGGCGGGGACATTCGCTGGATCGACCGGCTGCGCTGGACGTACGCGCAGTGGCGGGAGCATCTGGAGCGTCCCGGGGTCGAGACGTGGGTCGCCTACGAGCGGGGCACGCCGGCCGGGTACGCAGAGCTGGAGCCGCAGGACGACGGGGTCGTCGAAATCGTGTACTTCGGTTTGCTGCCGGCTTTCCGTGGGCGGCGGATCGGCGGACACCTCTTGTCGTACGGTGCCGCCCGGGCGTGGGACCTGACCGACCGCTGGCCGGGCCTGCCGCAGACCAAGCGGGTGTGGCTGCACACCTGCAGCCTGGACGGCGAGCACGCGATGGAGAACTATCAGCGGCGCGGTTTCACCCTGTTCGACACGAAGGTCGAGGAACAGGCCGAGGTGTCGGCGCCGGGCCCCTGGCCGGGCGCTTTCCCCGTCTGAACCGCTTTCCCCTACCCGTGGTGACCTGCGCGGACAAGAGACCACGCACGTCGTGTGACAGACGACACCCTTGTCTCGCATTCCGGGACAAGGGTGTCCGCATCGCGGACGAAGCTGGACTGTGTCCAGATCGCCGTGACACGCTTTCGTCATGTCCGGAACTGGAATTGCCTTGGTGAGTCGGCGGCACGTCGACCTCGGCCGCATGTCCAGCGCCATCTGTCCGGCGAGCTGACGAGCCGCAACTCCGCCCGACATCCGAGTACAGCCTCCCGCCTGCGCAATGATGCGTATGGCTCCTGTGCGCCCGTACGCGCAGGTCAGAGCCTCTCGCCCCGTCACCCGACCACCGCCGGACGGCGCTGCGCGCCGACACCTTCCGCTGCTGTCCCGAAGGACGTATCAACCATGGCCGCCACCCCGCAGAAGCCTGCAGCCGCGACTCCCCGCCGCAAGGTGAGCCGTCACCGCGGCGAGGGCCAGTGGGCCGCGGGGCACCACACCCCGCTCAACGGCAACGAGCAGTTCAAGAAGGACGACGACGGTCTCAATGTGCGGACACGCATTGAGACGATCTACTCCAAGCGGGGCTTCGACTCGATCGACCCCAACGATCTCCGCGGCCGGATGCGCTGGTGGGGTCTGTACACCCAGCGCAAGCCCGGGATCGACGGCGGCAAGACCGCGATCCTGGAGCCGGAGGAGCTGGACGACAGGTACTTCATGCTGCGCGTGCGCATCGACGGCGGTGCGCTGACCACGCAGCAGCTGAGGGTCGTCGGCGAGATCTCGCAGGAGTTCGCGCGGGGCACCGCCGACATCACCGACCGGCAGAACGTGCAGTACCACTGGATCCGCATCGAGGACGTGCCCGAGATCTGGAACCGCCTGGAGGCGGTGGGCCTGTCCACGGTCACCGCGTGCGGCGACACCCCCCGTGTGATGATCGGCTCCCCCGTCGCCGGCATCGCCGAGAACGAGATCATCGACGGCACCCCGGCGCTGGAGGAGATCAAGCGCCGCGTCCTCGGCAACAAGGCGTACTCGAACCTGCCGCGGAAGTTCAAGACGGCGATCTCGGGCTCCCCGGTGCTGGACGTGGTCCATGAGATCAACGACGTCGCGTTCGTCGGCGTCCGCCACCCCGAGCACGGGCCGGGCTTCGACCTGTGGGTCGGCGGCGGGTTGTCCACCAACCCCAAGCTGGGCGTGCGGCTGGGCGCCTGGGTCCCGCTGGACGAGGTCCCGGACGTCTACGAAGGCGTGCTGTCGATCTTCCGTGACTACGGCTACCGGCGGCTGCGCACCCGCGCCCGACTGAAGTTCCTGGTCGCGGACTGGGGACCGGAGAAGTTCCGGCAGGTGCTGGAGGACGAGTACCTGCAGCGCAAGCTGGTCGACGGCCCGGCCCCGGACCAGCCGGTGGACCGGTGGCGCGACCACATCGGCGTGCACCGGCAGAAGGACGGCCGTTTCTACGTCGGTTTCGCACCGCGTGTCGGCCGGGTGGACGGCACGACCCTGACGAAGATCGCGGAGCTCGCCGAGGCGCACGGCTCGGGCCGCGTCCGGACCACCGTCGAGCAGAAGATGATCGTCCTCGATGTCGAGGAGGCGCAGGTCGCGTCGCTCGTCGAGGGCCTGGAGGCGCTGGACCTGACCGCCCGGCCCTCGACCTTCCGGCGCGGCACCATGGCCTGCACCGGCATCGAGTTCTGCAAGCTGGCCATCGTCGAGACCAAGCAGCGCGGCTCGCAGCTGATCGACGAGCTGGAGCGCCGCCTGCCGGACTTCGACGAGCCCCTCACCATCAACCTCAACGGCTGCCCGAACGCCTGCGCCCGCATCCAGGTCGCGGACATCGGTCTCAAGGGCCAGCTGGTCCTCGACGAACGGGGCGAGCAGGTCGAGGGCTACCAGGTCCACCTGGGCGGCGCGCTCGGACTCGAAGCCGGTTTCGGCCGCAAGGTCCGCGGTCTGAAGGTCACCTCGGACGAGCTGCCGGACTACGTGGAACGCGTTCTCAAGCGGTTCCAGGAAGAGCGCAAGGACGGCGAGCGGTTCGCCGCCTGGGCCTCGCGCGCCAGCGAGGAGGCCCTTTCATGAGCGAGCGGGCCGCCCCTTTCTACTGCCCCTACTGCGGCGACGAGGACCTGCGTCCGAGCGAGGCCCTGCAGGGCGGTCACGGCGCCTGGGAATGCGCGGCGTGCAACCGCGCATTCCAGCTGAAGTTCCTCGGGCTGCTGTCCCGGGGCGTTCAGCGCACCGAAACGGGAGGGGACCGGATATGACGACGCTTCAGGAAGGCCGTACGACCGACGAGTTGAAGGCGCTCGCCGAGCAGGCGGGCCGCGACCTCGAGGACGCCTCGGCGCTCGAGATCCTGCAGTGGGCGGTGGACACCTTCGGCCGGAAGTTCTGTGTGACCTCCTCCATGGAGGACGCCGTGGTCGCCCACCTCGCCTCCCGCGTACTGAAGGGCGTGGACGTGGTGTTCCTCGACACCGGTTACCACTTCCCCGAGACCATCGGCACCCGGGACGCGGTCGAGGCCGTGATGGACGTCAACGTCATCACCCTCACCCCGCGTCAGACGGTCGCCGAGCAGGACGCCGAGTTCGGGCCGAAGTTGCACGACCGCGATCCGGACCTGTGCTGCAAGCTGCGCAAGGTGCAGCCGTTGGAGGAGGGGCTCCGGGGGTATCGCGCCTGGGCCACCGGCCTGCGGCGCGACGAGTCGCCGACCCGGGCGAACACCGCGGTCGTCGGCTGGGACGAGAAGCGGCAGAAGGTCAAGATCTCGCCGATCGCCCGCTGGACGCAGGACGACGTCGATGCCTACATCGCGGAGCACGGCGTACTGTCCAACCCCCTTCTGATGGACGGCTACGCGTCCGTCGGCTGCGCCCCGTGCACCCGCCGGGTCCTCGAGGGCGAGGACGCGCGCGCCGGGCGCTGGGCGGGACGCGGGAAGACCGAGTGCGGACTGCACGGCTGACCGCCATGACCGCGACCTCCACGAACAGCGCCGCCCACGGCAATGCCCCCCATCCCCCTACGAACCGGGAGAACCACGTGACGACCGGAGCCACCGTCTGGCTCACGGGTCTGCCGAGTGCCGGCAAGACCACCATCGCGTACGAGCTGGCCGGCCGGCTGCGCGAGGAGGGCCACCTCGTCGAGGTGCTCGACGGCGACGAGATCCGCGAGTTCATCTCCGCGGGCCTCGGTTTCAGCCGCGAGGACCGGCACACGAATGTGCAGCGCATCGGTTTCCTGGCCGAGCTGCTGGCCCGTAACGGAGTCAAGGTGCTCGTCCCGGTGATCGCGCCGTACGCGGACAGCCGTGAGGCCGTGCGCAAGCGCCACCAGGAGAGCGCAACCGGTTACCTGGAGGTGCACGTGGCGACTCCGGTCGACGTGTGCTCGGTCCGCGACGTGAAGGGCCTGTACGCCAAGCAGGCTGCGGGCGAGCTGACCGGGCTCACCGGGGTCGACGACCCCTACGAGGCGCCCGAGTCGCCCGATCTGCGGATCGAGTCCCAGGACCAGACCGTGCAGGAGTCCGCGGCGTCGGTGTACGCCCTGCTCAGCGAGAGGGGACTGGCATGACGACGACCGTCGCCGAGACCGAGGAGGGCACGGTCAGCCCGTACACCCTCAGCCATCTGGACTCGCTGGAGTCCGAGGCGGTGCACATCTTCCGTGAGGTGGCGGGCGAGTTCGAGCGGCCGGTGATCCTGTTCTCCGGCGGCAAGGACTCCATCGTCATGCTGCACCTGGCGCTGAAGGCGTTCGCCCCGGCCGCCGTCCCCTTCTCGCTGCTGCACGTGGACACCGGGCACAACTTCCCCGAGGTCCTCGAGTACCGCGACCGGGTGGTCGCCGAGCACGGGCTGCGCCTCCATGTGGCCTCCGTGCAGGAGTACATCGACCGTGGAGCGCTCAGGGAGCGTCCGGACGGGACCCGCAACCCGCTCCAGACGCTGCCGCTCACGGAGAAGATCCAGGCCGAGAGGTTCGACGCGGTCTTCGGCGGGGGCCGGCGCGACGAGGAGAAGGCGCGCGCCAAGGAGCGGGTGTTCTCCCTGCGCGACGAGTTCTCCCAGTGGGACCCGCGCCGCCAGCGGCCCGAGCTGTGGAACCTGTACAACGGCCGCCACGCCCCCGGTGAGCACGTCCGGGTCTTCCCGCTCTCCAACTGGACCGAGCTGGACGTCTGGCAGTACATCGCCCGCGAGGGCATCGAACTGCCGGAGATCTACTTCGCGCACGAGCGGGAGGTGTTCCGGCGGGCCGGCATGTGGCTGACCGCCGGCGAGTGGGGCGGCCCCAAGGACGGGGAAACGGTCGAAAAGCGTCTCGTGCGTTACCGCACCGTCGGTGACATGTCCTGCACCGGCGCCGTCGACTCCGACGCCGTGACGCTGGACGACGTCATCGCCGAGATCGCCGCCTCCCGGCTGACCGAGCGCGGCGCGACCCGCGCCGACGACAAGATGTCCGAGGCCGCGATGGAAGACCGCAAGCGCGAGGGGTACTTCTAAGCATGAGCACCATCACCTCCGAGGAACTCTCGGCCACGACCCTGTTGCGGTTCGCCACCGCGGGCTCCGTCGACGACGGCAAGTCCACCCTGGTGGGCCGGCTGCTGCACGACTCCAAGTCGATCCTGAGCGACCAGTTGGAAGCCGTCGAGCGCGCCTCGGCGAGCCGTGGGCAGGACGCGCCCGACCTGGCGCTCCTCACCGACGGCCTGCGCGCCGAGCGCGAGCAGGGCATCACCATCGACGTGGCCTACCGCTACTTCGCCACGCCCCGGCGGCGGTTCATCCTGGCCGACACCCCGGGTCATGTGCAGTACACCCGCAACATGGTGACGGGCGCCTCCACGGCGGAGCTGACGGTGATCCTGGTCGACGCCCGCAACGGCGTCGTCGAGCAGACCCGCCGGCACGCGGCGATCGCTGCCCTGCTCCGGGTTCCGCATGTCGTGCTCGCCGTCAACAAGATGGACCTGGTCGACTACCGGGAGCCGGTGTTCGCGGCGATCGCCGAGGAGTTCACGGCGTACGCGAGCGAGCTGGGCGTGCCCGAGGTGACCGCGATCCCGATCTCGGCGCTGGCCGGCGACAACGTGGTGGACCCGTCGGCGAACATGGACTGGTACGGCGGGCCGACGTTCCTGGAACATCTGGAAACGGTTCCGGTCAGTCACGATCTCGCGCACTGCCACGCCCGGCTGCCCGTCCAGTACGTGATCCGGCCGCAGACCGCCGAACACCCGGACTACCGGGGCTACGCGGGCCAGATCGCGGCGGGCACCTTCCGGGTCGGCGAGGCGGTGACCGTGCTGCCGTCCGGTCGCACGTCGACGATCTCCGGCATCGACCTGCTGGGCGAGCCGGTGGACGTGGCGTGGACGACGCAGTCGGTGACCGTGCTGCTCGCGGACGACGTCGACGTCTCGCGCGGCGACCTGATCGTGCCCACCAAGGACGCCCCGGCCACCACCCAGGACGTCGAGGCGACCGTGTGCCATGTGGCCGACCAGCCGCTGACCGTCGGGCACCGGGTGCTGATCAAGCACGGCACCCGCACCGTCAAGGCGATCGTGAAGGACATCCCGTCCCGTCTCACGCTCGCCGACCTGTCCCTGCACCCGCACCCGGGACAGCTCGTCGCCAACGACATCGGCCGGGTGAAGATCCGCACGGCACAACCGCTTCCGGTGGATTCCTACGCCGACTCGCGCCGCACCGGCTCGTTCATCCTGATCGACCCGGCCGACGGCACGACGCTCACCGCCGGCATGGTCGGCGAGTCGTTCGCGTCGCCGGAGCCGGTCAAGGACGCGGCCGACGACGACGGCTGGGACTTCTGACCGTGGCGGCGACCGACGTCTACGCGACGTTCGCGAAGGAGGGCGGCCGGGTCGGCAGCGGCGCCCTCGGCAGCGGGCAGGGCGGAGTCGCGCGATGTGCGGGCTGACGTACGCGCACCGCCTGCGCGCCCGACCGCCCCGCCCGCCGTCGTGGAAACGACGAAAACCCTTTGCCGAGCTCCCGGCCACGACCTGAGAGACCGTGACCGCCGGGCCGACGAGAGGAACCCCTCCCGGTGCCTGCCAGTCTCCCAACGTCACGGCTCCGCCGCGGCGTCGCGGCCCTAGCGGCCCTGCCTCTGCTCGCCCTCGCGGCCTGCGGCTACGGTTCGCAGGCCAAAGACGGCAACGCCAACGAGCAGGTCGCCGCCGGGGCGCAGAAGATCGACGGGCTCGACTCCGTGCGCATCGGTTACTTCGGCAATCTGACGCACGCGACCGCGCTGGTAGGCCGTGAGCAGGGCATCCTCCAAAAGGCGCTGGGCGCCACCAAGGCCTCGTACGCGACGTTCAACGCGGGCCCTTCGGAGATCGAGGCGTTGAACGCCGGTTCCCTCGACATCGGGTGGATCGGTCCGTCCCCGGCGATCAACGGGTATGCCAAGTCCGACGGCAAGAGCCTGCGCATCGTGGGGGGTTCGGCGTCCGGCGGGGTGAAGCTGGTGGTGAATCCTGACAAGGTCACCTCGCTCGCGGACGTCAAGGGCAAGAGGATCGCGACGCCTCAGCTCGGAAACACGCAGGATGTGGCGTTTCTGAACTGGATCGCGAAGCAGGGCTGGAAGGTCGACGCGCAGAGCGGCAAGGGTGACGTGACCGTCGTCCGCAGCGACAACAAGGTGACGCCGGACGCGTTCCGGACGGGGTCGATCGACGGCGCCTGGGTGCCGGAGCCGACCGCCTCGAAGCTGCTCGCCGAGGGCGGAAAGGTGCTGCTGGACGAGGCGTCGCTGTGGCCCGACAGGAAGTTCGTGATCACGAACGTCATCGTGTCGCAGAAGTTCCTCGAGGAGCACCCGAAGGTGGTGGAGGCCGTGCTGAAGGGCTCGGTGGAGACCAACAGGTGGATCGGCGCCAACCCGGCGAAGGCGAAGGCGGCGGCCAACCGTCAGCTGGAGACGGACTCCGGCAAGGCGCTGCCCGCCGATGTGCTGGACCCGGCGTGGCAGTCGATCCGGTTCACCGACGACCCGCTGGCGGCCACCCTCGGCGCCGAGGCGGCGCACGCGGTCGACGCGGGTCTGCTGGAGAAGCCCGACCTCGAAGGCATCTACGACCTGACGATCCTGAACAAGGTCCTCGCGGCCGAGGGCGAGTCCGCTGTCGACGACGCCGGTCTGGGTGTCGACCGACCGAAGTCCCGATGAGTTCCCAGGAGGTGACGACCATGGCCACGACCTTCGCCAAGGCCGCCGAGCCCACCGAGTCCGTGACGTACGCGGCACGCCTCGACCACGTCTCGAAGTCCTTCGCGGGTCCGGGCGGGCAGCAGCTCGTCCTGGACGACATCACTCTCGACGTCGCGCCCGGCGAGTTCGTCACCCTGCTCGGGGCGTCGGGCTGCGGCAAGTCCACGCTGCTGAACCTGGTGGCCGGACTCGACCGGCCCACCGTCGGGTCCATCACGACGAACGGCCGCCCGGCGCTGATGTTCCAGGAGCACGCGCTGTTCCCGTGGCTGACCGCGGGCAAGAACATCGAACTCGCCCTGAAGCTGCGGGGGGTCGCGAAGCCCGAGCGGCGCGGCAAGGCCGAGGAGCTGCTCGAGCTGGTCCGGTTGAAGGGCGCATACGGAAAGCGTGTCCACGAGCTTTCCGGCGGTATGCGGCAGCGGGTGGCGATGGCCCGCGCGCTGGCCCAGGAGAGTCAACTCCTGCTGATGGACGAGCCGTTCGCGGCGCTGGACGCCATCACGCGGGACGTGCTGCACGACGAGCTCACCCGGATCTGGGGGGAGACGGGGCTGTCCGTCCTGTTCGTGACGCACAACGTGCGGGAGGCGGTGCGGCTCGCGCAGCGCGTCGTCCTGCTGTCCTCCCGGCCGGGCCGGGTGGCGCGTGAGTGGACGGTGGACATCCCGCAGCCGCGCCGGATCGAGGACGCCCCGGTGGCGGAACTGTCCCTCGAGATCACCGAAGTCCTGCGTGGGGAGATCCGCCGTCATGGCCAGCACTGAGACGAAGACGACGGAAGCGAAGACGACGGGAGCGAAGACGGCCGTGGCCGCGACGACCGGGGGGAGGACGACGGTGTCGGAGGGCACGGCGACGGAGGCGGAGGCCACCGGGCTGGCCGGCGTGGAGGCGGGTCTCGACGCGCTGGACGTCGTCGCGCCCACCGCGCGGGCGCCCTTCCGGCGGACGTTCGTCGACAAGATCCTGCCGCCGGTCGTCGCGACGGCGCTGCTGCTGGCGGTCTGGCAGATCACCTTCAAGACGGTGGACGACCCGACCAAGCTGGTGTCCCCGCTGGACGTCTGGCACACGCTCCGCCAGGCATGGCTCCAGGGCGAGCTGCTCGGCTACATCTGGACGAGCGTCTCCCGCGGACTGCTCGGCTTCCTGTTCGCCCTGGTGATCGGCACCCCGCTGGGCCTGCTGGTGGCACGGGTGAAGTTCGTGCGGGCGGCGATCGGGCCGATCCTGTCCGGCCTCCAGTCGCTGCCGTCGGTGGCGTGGGTGCCGCCGGCCGTGCTGTGGCTCGGCCTGAACAACTCGATGATGTACGCGGTGATCCTGCTGGGCGCGGTGCCGTCCATCGCCAACGGGCTGGTCTCCGGGGTCGACCAGGTGTCGCCGCTGTTCCTGCGAGCGGGCCGCACGATGGGGGCGACGGGGCTGAAGGGCACCGTGTACATCACGTTGCCGGCCGCGCTGCCGGGGTATGTGGCGGGTCTGAAGCAGGGCTGGGCGTTCTCGTGGCGCTCGCTGATGGCGGCGGAGATCATCGCCTCGTTCCCCGATCTCGGCGTCGGTCTCGGACAGTTGCTGGAGAACGGGCGCAACGCCAGTGACATGTCGATGGTGTTCGAGGCGATCCTGCTCATCCTGTTCGTCGGCATCGCGATCGACCTGCTGATCTTCAGTCCGCTCGAGCGGTGGGTGCTGCGCAGCCGCGGCCTGCTGGTGAAGAGCTGACGTCCCATGCACAAGAAGCCGGTTCTCCCCGCCCTGGTGGTGATCGCCCACGGCAGCCGTGATCCGCGGCATGCCGCGACCGTCCACGCCCTGGTGCGGCGGGTGCGGTCGCTGCGGCCGGGGTTGCGTGTAGAGACCGGTTTCCTCGATTTCAACGTGCCGTCCGTGCACGGGGTGCTGGAATCGCTGGCTGCGGACGGCGTCCGTGACGTCGTGGCGCTGCCGCTGCTGCTGACCCGTGCGTTCCATGCGAAGGCGGACATCCCGGCGGTGCTGCGGGACGCGCCGCCGCGGCTGCGGATCAGGCAGGCCGAGGTGCTCGGCCCGTCGCCGTTGCTGCTCTCCGCGCTGGAACGACGGTTGTACGAGGCGGGGCTGTCGCCCGCCGACAAGTCCTCGACCGGGGTCGTGCTGGCCTCGGCGGGGTCCTCAGACCCGGAGGCGATCGCAGTGATCGCAGAAATCGCGCGGGAGTGGCGGCGCACCGGTTGGTGTGCCGTGCGGCCTGCGTTCGCCTCCGCCTCTCTGCCGCGCACCGAGGACGCGGTCCGCGAACTGCGGGCGCTGGGGTGTGCACGGGTCGCCGTCGCGCCGTACGTCCTGGCCCCCGGCTTCCTGCCGGACCGTATCGCGCGCGGAGCGACCGAGGCGGACGTCCTCGCCGACGTGCTGGGCCCGGCGCCGGAGGTGGCCCGGGTGCTTCTGGAACGTTACGAAACAGCCCGGACACCGGCGCTGGCTGCTGTGGGGGCCTGAGGAGGCGGGGCCGCGGTTGACGGGCCCCCACCGCAGCCGACGTGCGTGCGCGCGCGGGCGACTCGTGGCGTACGAGTCGTGGCGTGCACGTCGCGGCGTACGACGCGTGGCGCGCACGGTAGTGGCGTGCGACTCGTGGCGCACACGGTAGTGGCGGTACGACTCGCGGCGCGCACGGTAGTGGCGTGCGAACTCATGGCGCGCACGTCGGGGCAGTGGCGGACGTCGGCACGGCGGGCGCGGATGTGCGCCGTCCGGGAGTCGCCGGAGCGAGGCCCCCCGCGGCCGAGAGGCGATTCGGCCGTCAGCCTCCCGATGTACGACAGCCGCCCCGGCCACGCCCTGCAGACCGACGGAGCGAAACGGCCGCCGGCGCTCCCCCGTGCAACCGCCGCCCCCTTTCCCCGGCCAAGCTCCCTCGCCACACACCGACCCACGGGGCGGACCCGGCCGTCAGCCTTGCGTTCGGACGGTCCCCTGGCGCGGGTCGCGGCCGCTCGCCGCGAGCGCCCGTTCGAACACCGGCGCGTCCCGCGCCACCGGCACCGCCGGCGCGAAGCCGTCGTAGCGGCGGTAGAGGTCGCCGTGCCGTTCGACGACGTGGAGGACGAACCGGGCCGCGTCGTCGCTGAGCCGGAACTCCTGGCCGGTGGAGACCGCCACGTCCCACCCGTGGACCGCCGTCTCCTTGACGATCAGCGAGGCCACCTCGGCGGCGGGCATCGCGGCCGTCCCGAGGTCGATCTCCCCCTCCCACACGGCCGGATCCGCCCATGCGGCGACAGCCCGGTGGAGCTGCTCGGCGTAGGCCGCCGCCCAGTGCGGGTCGGCGGTGAAGTCGCGGCCGGTCAGTTCGTCGGGCAGCGGCCTGCGCAGGGCACGGTGCTCCAGGCCGTGGGAGCTGTACAGGACCCAGTGGTCGACCAGGTCGCGCAGATTCCAACCGGGGCAGTGCGTGGGGTCGTTCAGCCGTTCCGCGGGGACGCCTCGGGCGACGCGCGACGCCTCGGCGGCGCATTCGGACAGGTACCGGTGGGTCTCGTCGTGCTTCATGCCGCTCACGCTAGGGACTGGGGTCCTCGGGAATCTTGAAGAAACGCGACAGCCGTGTCGGCCAGCGCGAGCAGGTCCGGCAGCGGCAGGGAACCGGGCGCCCGCCGCTCCCGGGCGAACTCGTTCGCAAGCCGTTGCAGCAACTCGTTCAGCGGGGTGGGCACGCCGTGCAGGCGGCCGAGAAGCACGATCTCGCCGTTGAGGTGGTCGGCCTCGATGGTCCCGGTGCCGCGGCTGAGGGACTGCCAGGAGGATCCGCCGCCGCGTGGAGCGCCGTCGAGCGGGACGAGGGTGATCTTGTCGCCGCGTGCGGCACGCTGTTCGTCGGTGCTCGCGTACGGGATGCCGGCGGCGCGCAGCACGCTCTCGCCCTCGGCCCGCACGCGCGCGTGGAGCGCCTCGGCGCGCGGGTCGCCGACCGGCCCGCTCACCGCTTCCAGCGCGTTGGCGAGGTTCGACAGGAGTTTGGCGTACTGCCAGCGGGAGACGTCCGGTACGACGGGCGCCTCGAAGCGCGCCTTCTCCAGGTCGGCGGCGACGCGGCGGACGGTGTCGTCGACGCCGTGCGGGTGGCGGCCGAGGTGCAGGATGCCGGTGAGCGGGCTGCCCGCGGCGGCGACGACGCCGGGGTCGACATGGGTGGACGGCAGCCAGACGCACACGCCGTAGACGTGTCGGAAGCGGCGCAGTGCCAGTCGCTGGCTCTCCACGCCGTTCTGCGCGCAGAACAGCGGCAGCCGCTCGGCCGCGGTGGCGCCGCCCTCGACCGGGGACGGGCCCCACGTCCGCAGGGCGGACTCGGCGTCCTGGGTCTTGACGGCGAGGACGAGGACGTCGTCGGCGCGCAGGGTGCCGAGTTCGGCCGGGCTCTCGACCACGGGCAGCCGGAACGTCAGCAGGCCTTCCGGGACGCGCAGCCGCAGTCCGTGCTCCGCGAGTGCCGCCCGGTGCGGGCCGCGCGCGACGAGCACGACCTGCTGCCCGGCCTCCGCCAGCCGTCCGGCGATCGTGCCCCCGACCGCCCCTGCCCCGATGATGACGTAGCGCATGGGGCGAGCCTCGCACAGCCGTCCGGCGCGCGGGCGGGATTCGTCGGCGTGAGGTGGCAACTCCCGGTGGGCAGGGGCCTGGTGGGTGAGGGCCCGGCGAACGGCACCCCCATGGAGGCCTCCACCCCCGTTATGTTGTTCGCGGTCCTGCAATGGGGCCGCTGGCCTCCGGGCCCGGTATGACTGTGTCCCCTCTGTCGATCGGATGACCTGGGGGGTGGTGTCGCCGGGTCCGTG